>CAJCHQ010000520.1 GCA_903970295.1 Bryobacterales bacterium | reverse complement strand
TGCCGGCGTGATCGGTGCCGGGTTGCCAATGAACGTTATAGCCCTGCATGCGCTTCAGGCGGATGAGAACGTCTTGCAGGGTGCCGTTCAAGGCATGGCCCATGTGTAAATTGCCCGTAATATTGGGCGGCGGCAAGGCGATCGAGAAGGGTGGTTTATCAGGATTAATGTCCAGGTTGAAAAGCCCGCATGCATGCCAATGTTGAGTCCATTTCGACTCTACTTCCCTGGGATCGTAGGCGGCCTTGGACATTTCCGGTGGTTTGGCTCCCAAATCAATAGACATTTTTTCTTTCCCGACCTTGAAGACGCTGAAATGCTGATTATATCCGGGCTGCGAGTCGCTCGGCAACCGACGGACACAGAGGGGGCGACTTAGCAACCTATTTTGAGTGATAGAGAAGACGGGGAAGGGGGCGGCAACAGGTGTTAAAATCAGCCCTGGCTAGGAGGCAGCCACACTTTCTTGACTACTCAGCCTTTGCCTCGGGCACAAGTTTGGATACCACATGATTTCCAGTAACGATTTTCGACCAGGTGTGACAATTGTCTATAACAATGGTGTTTGGCAGATTGTCGAAGCCATGCACGTCAAGCCGGGCAAGGGTTCTGCCTTTGTTCGCACTAAAATGAAAAACGTGGAAACAGGCAACACGCTTGAGGCGACTTTCCGCGCTGGTGAGAAATTGCCGCAAGCGATCGTTGAAAAGTCGGACATGCAGTACCTGTACAAGGCCGGCGATAAATTCGCCATGATGGATACGTCCAGTTACGAGCAAATCGAAATGGAAGAGAAAGCGATTGGCTCGCCCGCCGAGTTTTTGAAGGAAGGGCTAGAAGGCATTACTGTATTGAAGTTTGAAGAGCGCATCATCGGCGTCGAACTGCCCAATACAGTCGAGCTGGAAGTCAAAGAAACGGCCCCGGATGAGCGTGGTGACACCAGCTCCGGTGGCGGTAAACCGGCTGTGCTTGAAACAGGCGCAACAATTACAGTGCCCTTCCATATCAAGCCAGGGGACAAGATTCGGGTAGACACTCGTTCGCGCAAATATCTCACCCGCGTCTAATTAGTGCCGGTTCGCACATGACATCGCGATTTGCAAAATTCAGTTAGGTTTAGAGTTTTTGCCCTCTAAACTGCCAGCTTTGCTTTATCATTAGGGTTCTGCAGGAGTCTGGAGCAATCAACCCGGTCAATCTGGTTTGAATGCGGAAGCAATAGTCAGAAAGAGCAGTAGAGGCACGCCGGTGGATATTGATCTCAAGCAGATAAGTGACTTGCTCGCAGTCGTTGGCGGCACCGATATCACGGAGCTGACAATCGAATCTGGCGATCAGAAGATCACAGTCAAGAAAGGTGCGATTGCTTATGCACCGCAACCGATTATCTATGCCGAAGCGCCAACTGTAGCCGCGACTGTTGCCAGTGGTGCCCCGAAAGACAACACGATGTCATTCGAACCGAAGACTGAAAAAGCGGCCGAGGCAAAGCCTGAAGAAAAGCCTGCGACAAATAACAACAGCACTGAGAATTTGGTTTCAGTGACGTCGCCCATGGTTGGTACGTTTTACCGAGCCACTTCGCCCACGGCTAAGCCTTTTGTCGATATCGGCGATCGCATCGCAGTCGGGCAAACGGTTTGCATCATCGAAGCAATGAAACTCATGAACGACATGCCGTCAGAAGTTTCCGGTCGAATCGTAAAGATTTGCGCCGATAACGGCAGCACAGTCGAATATGGTCAGCAGCTTTTCCTGGTCGACCCAAAGGGTTAACCGAATTAAGTAGGGACTAGTGCTACAAAAGGTACTGATTGCAAATCGTGGTGAGATCGCTCTGAGAGTGATCAGAGCATGTCGCGAAATGGACATTCGCACTGTTGCGGTTTACTCGCAATCGGATGCCGATTCGTTGCATGTGAAACTGGCCGACGAGGCATTCTGTATCGGTCCGCCCCCGTCGATTCGCAGTTATTTGCATATCCCCGCTTTAATGAGCACTGCGATCGTCACCGGTGCCGATGCCATTCACCCCGGTTACGGTTTTCTTTCTGAAAACGCTAATTTTGCCCAAATTTGCGCCGATCACAAAATCAAATTCATCGGTCCGAGCATCGAGGCGATCAAGTCGATGGGCGACAAGTCCAGCGCTAAAGACACGATGCGCAAGGCCAATGTACCTGTCGTTCCCGGAACCGAAGGATTGGTAACTGACCGAGAAGAAGCTTTCAAAATCGCCGATGAAATCGGATATCCCGTGATCGTCAAAGCCACCGCCGGTGGTGGCGGTCGCGGGATGCGCGTAGCTAGCGACAAAAAATCTCTGGACAATGCTATTTCTTCGGCGCAGAGCGAAGCGGCTGCTTCATTCGGTGATGCCGGGGTCTATATCGAGAAATTTTTGAAACCGATCCGGCACGTCGAAATCCAAGTCATGGCCGACAGTCACGGCAACTGTATACACCTGGGTGAACGTGATTGCTCTGTGCAGCGCCGCCATCAAAAGCTGATCGAAGAATCGCCGAGCCCTGTTCTCACACCTGAAATACGTGAAAAGATGGGGGCTGCAGCAGTTCAAGCGGCTAAGTCGATCAACTACGAAGGAGCCGGCACGATCGAATTTATCTTTGCCGACGGCGACTTCTATTTCATGGAAATGAACACTCGCATTCAAGTCGAACATCCAGTTACCGAAATGATCTTCGGCGTCGATTTGATCAAAGAGCAAATTCGAGTCGCTTCCGGTCTCGAGCTTTCCTACAAGCAAGATGAATTGAAATCGCGCGGGCACGCCATCGAATGTCGCATAAATGCCGAAGATCCGGACCGCAACTTCATGCCGTCTCCCGGTCGAATCGATGCTTACATCGCCCCAGGTGGACCCGGTGTGCGGGTTGATAGCCATGCGTATCCGGGCTACAGCATTCCGCCACACTATGATTCTTTAATCAGCAAGCTGATTTGCTGGGGTGAAAATCGCCTGGAAGCGATCGAACGCATGCACCGTGCCCTCGATGAATACGCCATAACAGGGATCAGAACGACGATTCCGTTTCATCAAAGAGTTTTGTCCCATCCCGCTTTTATAAAAGGCGACGTGACCACCGACTTCATTGAAAAGTACATGTCACCGGTTGAAGCCAAAACCTGATGCGCGCCGGCAGCGTCTTGGTATAAAATAGGACTTTCCACGGCTCCGTAGCTCAATGGTGGAGCAAGCGACTCATAATCGCCAGGTTACAGGTTCGAACCCTGTCGGAGCCAAATTTTTTGAATAGTCGGGCAGCTTGTTAATAAAAATGCGTTTAGCGAGATTCTTTGCCAGGATCCTGTTGTCGCCAATCTTTGATCCATAATCCAACCGCACCCAAAGAGAAGGACGGATTGGCACCATCGGATTTTTCTTTGATTAGAGTTGGGTTGTGGCTACTCCAGGGCATAATCAGAATTGCGCCTGAACGCGAACCATTTTGGAAGAAATTCGACACGGCCTTCAAGTTCCAACTGTCAATCTGATAGCGCGGCAATTGCGTTCCAAGCAACGGGTCTGGCTCTTTCTGGTCACTTGCACCGCACTCGCCTATGACAAACGGTTTGTGCAACTTAGATACATCAGGCAGAGAGCCCTGGTCGTTATAGAGATGCAGGTTGTAAAAATCTGCAGTATCGCTGTACCAGCGAGAGTTATTAGGATCAGTAACCGCGTTTCGTGCGTTCGAGGAGCAATCAGTGCCCACAATCTGACGCGTGCCGGTACTTCTGACAGCACCATAAATGTCTCGAGAAAATGAATGGGCGTAAATTAGTGGATGGTTATCGTATCCTTCCTTTAGACCCTGCCAGCCAACTATGGCAGTACCAAATTTAGTACCACTGCCGTAAAGGCGCACCCAAGAGTCTATAGCCTGGATGTAGTTGTGCCATTTGGCGCTGCGTCGCCCAAAAGCTATTCTTGCCGTGTCAAAGGAAGCTTTTTGTCCCTCCGGAATCTTAATGCTAATGCGAACTGCTTTTGTGCCTTCGGGATACTCGCTGCCTTGCCTGCTCGCCCATGTTGCTTGTCGCCATCCGCCACCGCCATTTCGCTCTTCGTCAGGCTCTGGAATGTATAAATCTTGAGCCAAAACTTTGCCAGTATTATCTAAATACTGGGTGAAGAATAGTTTCGCATCGTCTCTGCCATAAATTGAACAACAAAGAAGCGGGTTTTCTTTCACCGGAATGTCCGGCGATTGAACAAACATTTGCCCGCCCGAGTTACATGTCGTGGAGATGTAACGGTCTGAACCATTTGTCTGCCCTCCTGTATTTCGCCAGAAGACTTCGTTTTTTGAACCCCAGCATTGCACTTTCCAGCCGTCTGGTAATTTGCCTTTTCCTGCCTCCATGTCGCCGTTTCTCGACCCGGCACCGAGCAGGTCAGGGCCGGCGATTTCGGGTGTAAATGCGCTTCTCTCAAAGTTGTGCGGATCGCGCTCGTGCCCCCGATTTTCAGAGTCAATGAGAGTTACGATCAGCTGCATTTTTCGCGGAAGCACCACGTTTTCCAAAAAACTTTCCCAGTTGGACTGGAAGCGAGGATCGAAACGCGTAACATAAGCGTCGGTGCCCCAACTATCATCCTTAACAAGCATCCGGTCGAGAAATAGCCATACGCATACAGTCCGCACGCCCATCGTATTCATTTGGTCAAAAACAGCCGCTTGCACTTTTTCGCTATACCGAGTCGATAACCAATCGCTAAAAGCAGACTTACCGGTGTCATCGAGTCCCCAGGCGAGGTTCATGCCTTTGATGCTTTTGAATGCCACTTTACCCACACGCCCCTGGGCAGCAGCAATCTGCGCTGTGCTTCCCTCACTAAAAATGATGAAAGAAAACAATACCAGTGCAAAAGCACACGAAGATAGAAGCAGGACATGCCAGTCTTTTCTGGACTCACGTGACCAAATTCTCATTGCTTCACCGCCGAACATATTGAAAAAATCGTTCAACTCTCCCGATCAAAAACAGTCTGGCTATTCTGGACGCGCATTCGGAACGTGTCTTCCGCCGTTGGATTTGATAGAAATTGCAAGCTGTCGGTTGGAACCAGCTGCAAGAAACATCGAGTTTGGATCTGCAACCTTCGAGGTGCCTCGCTTTCTCTCGGCCTTTTTGAGATCAGCAGTTGGTATGCCTTTCTGGAACTAACTGATTCCATCAGTACCACCAGTTTTGTCTCCTCAATTGAAGAATCGTTCGTCGACGTAGATGAAGCGCTGCCATTGCATCTGCATTGCCGGCGCAGTATGCGGCTGCCAGATCGAGATCTGCAAGTGCTTGATTGTAACTCTCATCGAGGAGATACAAGCGCGAGCGCTCATAGTAATTCGACCAATTCTTTGGATGGAGCACAATTTCGGTACTCGATTTCGCGATCGCTTCATCTAGGTCATTGAAGTGCCTACCTTCTTCGCGGACATCGGCGATGACGGCCGCACCCATAGCAATTAAACAGGGTGCAAGCATAAAGATGAGCCGGAATCTCCTGGGAGTCAACCTATATCCAGCTTGCTTAAATTCGCGCACAGTTGTTGCCTTC
>CAJCHQ010000519.1 GCA_903970295.1 Bryobacterales bacterium | reverse complement strand
GAAGTGCAAGCACCGTCGAAGCCGGAAGCACCGTCGAAGCCGGAAGCACCCAAGTCTGGCGATGCTCAAGGTAACGGACCGTGGTATAGCTTGCATAATCTCGAGGAGCGTTTACGCGAGGCATTCGAAGCCGCTAGCTAGAAACAATGATGCAAATTGATCTGAGTCCTTCACCATAATTTCCGTAAAGGAAAAGGGTCCGGTTTTAAAACCAGACCCTTTTCCAATTCAAGTTGCTGTTTCACATTAGCCACTCCTAATAGTTGCTTTGGCATTCTCCTTGGCAAGTTCGCCAGGTTCGGCGTTTTGTCTACTGGGACTGGAATTAGCCATTGCTATATCGTTTAACAAAATATTGATCAATACATATACGCGTGCTAACCTGCCCTGACGTAGGCAAGCCGCCGTTTCTTAGCTGGAGCGCGAGAATCAATGACTGGTATCACTGGACATCACCATCATTTTGTTTTTTCTGTGGGAGCGGTCTGACGGATAGCTTATTTGCGAATGAGTAAACTGTTGAGAGCCCGCTCCCGGCGGGCTTTTTTGTGTAATGAGGTAAGGTGAATGGTTGCCAAAGGTACAGAGACTTCTAAGCAGAGTCAGGGGCAGGCGTTGGCGGAAAAGCCGGCAGAAACTGGTTTGCTCAAAATGACTTTGCCCACGGGCAGAATTCAAGAAAAAGTACTGAAACTGCTTGAGCAAATCGGTGTTACTTTTCAAGCCACCAGCCGTTCTTATCGACCCACCTGTTCTGACTCAGCCGTGCAAGCCAAATTTCTCAAAGCCCAAAACATTCCAGGCTTGGTCGCTTTAGGACGGCACGATTGCGGCTTCACTGGCTTTGATTGGATTACCGAACAAGAAGCGGATGTCGTGGAAATTCTCGACCTGGAATTCGATCCGGTCAAGATCGTCGTCGCCGTGCCCGAACACCTGGTTGAACTTGTTGAAAACAATGGTCGCAACGCCGAACGTCAACTGATTATCGCTTCCGAGTATCGCAAATTGACTGCCGACTATATAAAGAGGAAAGGTCTCAACGCCGTTTATGTGCAGGCATTTGGAGCGACTGAAGCATTGCCCCCTGAAGATGCAGACATCATTATCGACAATACGGCGACCGGCACGACTTTGCGGGCCAATCGATTGGTGATCGTCGAAGAAATAATGCGTTCTACTACGCGCTTCATCTGCAATAAAAAAGCCTATGAAGATCCGGCCAAGCGTCAGAAGCTGGAAGAGATGAAAATGCTTATGCAGAGCAGCGTTCAAGCCAAGTCGAAAGTGCTTTTAGAAATGAATGTTTCGAACGAGAATTTTCAGCGAGTCGTATCGGCTGTGCCGTGCATGAGAGCACCAACGGTGATGCAATTGCACAATGGCGACGGCTATGCGATCAAAATCGCCGTGCCGGCTAAAGATGTACCGCAGCTCATTCCCAGGCTAGTAGCTCTAGGTGCTACCGATATTCTCGAGTATCGCCTGGAAAAGATCGTGGGCTGAGTGCCGACAGAGAAAGGTATCCTTAATCAAATGGTGGCCCGAAACGAGATGACAGCGACAGATAAGAAGGCAGATCGTCAGAATGAGATGCTTGCAGCCTTGACCTTGAAAGGCTTTGTGGACACAGCCTTGACGGAAGGTATGTTTTTGATCAACGTCGGTATCAATGCTTTGCTCTTTTGTGATGTGATGAAAAGAGGCGGTCTGGAAGCATTCAATCAATCGATCGCCAGAAAACCGGAAAACGATCCACTGTGGGGAAAAGTGAAGGTGCCACTTCGTCGAACCACTGATCTGGATATTTTTCCGGACGTGCTTGAAGAATTTTGCCAGTCTTACGCGATTGCTTTTGATCTCGATGGCACTCTGGTAGATAGCAGCGAGAGCTTCGACAAAACCGTCGCCGAGCTTGTCCTCAGGCACACGGGTAAGCCGTTGTCAGTCGACGAATTGCGCTCTCTGCGCGCAGAAGGTGGATTCAACAATAACTGGGACGCATCGGTCGAGTTGATCAAACGGCGAGGCAAAGTTTTGACTCGCGGCGAAATCGATCCGGAGGCGCTCGAAATTTATTTCTCGCTCGCCCAAGAGAGCGAACAGTTGATAGCTGAGCTCGAGACTCTCGCTTTGTTGAGGAAGCGGCATCCGCTTTATATTTTCACCGGTCGACTGAATTTCGAGTTCGAACCGATTTGGGGCTCGCGGTTGGAAGGGCACTTTCATCAAATCTATTGTCAGGATCATTTCCCGGACGCCAGGCACAAACCGGCTCCCGACGCCTTGATCCAGCTCAAGCAAAAACATCATTTGAGTGGCGGTGCCTATGTCGGCAATGCCCTGGACGACG
>CAJCHQ010000518.1 GCA_903970295.1 Bryobacterales bacterium | reverse complement strand
ATGCATAGACGACATGAAATGTTGTATTGTCAGCCGCTGTTGCGGTATATGAGCCATTTGCCAAAGCCGCCGGGGATTCAGGGAATTGTAGCGGGTCGCTGTTAAAACCTGACAAAAGTGGCAGGTTGTTTAAGCGTTTGGCATAAATAATTGCTAGCAGCCAGCTAAACTCTGTTTGCAAAAAAGATGTCGGACGATTTGCGATCGGATACAGGTGCTCTGCGCTACACATCCCGAAGGATGTAGTTGGATTCGTACCGACGACCACCCGGTTAGGTGCCGATAACCCGATCAAGCGGCCCAACTTTTCAAGAGTAATACAACTTTTATCTTGGCGCCCTGAAAATTGCCGCTATTTGGCATTTTCCCAACCGAAACTATTTATGCTGGTTCGCCATACGGCGTCAGGCGCGGTTCGAGATGCAAAATCCAGAGCAACAAATCGAGTCGTCGTTTCTGTTTTTCCTGCAATTCTTCTTGACTGAGTTCGTTGTCGTGTTCATGACCGGAGCCTAGCAACCAGTCGAAGCTTTGCCTCAGGTCGTGTTGCCCTGAACCCGAAGCTGCTTGGGATGACGTTTCGGATGAGGCTGTGGGCGTCTCCGCCGTGAAGTCTCTTTGACCTTCGTTATTTTTTTCGTCTCCACTGCTGACAAAGCCGGCACCAAATCCGGTGCTGCTAATGGTGAATGGATCTGACACTCAGTTCTCTCTTTCGCGTCGGGAATTAAAAGGGCGGAGCTAGGGCTTGGTTTTCTGCCCAGCAAATCAGCTTATCTCTTGTGAACCGGGTTGTACATGGCTGCTGTCTCATAGAGGCATGAACTTTTTTTATGCTGAATACCAGGGGACAAATTGCCCATCCCTGTTAACTTTCGGATGTTCCAGCCGAGCCAATGTAAGCTGATGTATCTTTCAACAGGTTCTTCCTTATATATGAAAGCATCGCCACAAAAGCTTGACCCCGGTGGGACAAACGATTTTTCTCGGCGGCAGAGATTTCGGCCGACGTTTGACCTTTGTCCGGAAGTAGAAATATCGGGTCGTAGCCGAAACCATTGCTGCCTTTTTCGGCAAAAGTAATCGAGCCGCTCCAGCGTCCGATCGTCGAATGCAGAATCTCCCCACTAGGTGAGCAGAGGGCAATCACTGAGACGAACGCCGCTCCTCGTTTGTCTGGAGGAACTCCTGCCAATTCCTCCAACAGCTTGATGCGGCGATCGCGGTCGTCTCCTTCGCAGTAACGAGCCGAGTGAATGCCGGGTCGTCCATCGAGAGCGTCGACTTCGATGCCCGAATCGTCAGCAATGGCGTAATCTCCAGTCATAGCCGCCGCCACTCGCGCTTTAATTGCGGCATTTTCCAGATAGGTAGAACCATCTTCGATTGCATCGAAATTATCCGGAGCGAGAACGAATTGCAGCTCGGTTTGTTCGCCGGCTAATTCATTCAGTTCTTTAAGCTTACCGGGATTTTGTGTCGCTAATACGATCTTCATGCGTCGTGCTTCAAGTCGTGCTTTAAAAATTTGCCGCTTTTCAATGCGCCGTTCTTTTCGATCTCAGAGGCGTGACATTGTCCGGCTTGGGCGGCGTGTTATGTGGTTTCTTCCGGTGGTCGCGCCTTTGCACACGGATGACGTCGCTCATTTGGGCAATCGACTGCGAGACCTTGGTCAACTGATCGATATCGAGGACATCGAGAATCAAATAAATCGTGGCTGTTTTCTTTTCCTTATGCGTTTCTACGCGCAAGTCTTTCAAATTGATTTTGTTGTCCGAAAGTTTTTTCAAGATATCGCCCGCGATACCGACTCTATCCAGGCACTCTACTTGCAAACCGGCTGGGTAAGCGCTGTTTCGTTCTTGCGACCAATCAACAGCCATGCGCCTGTCGGCATCGACTTTAAGCAAATTAGTACAATCGGAACGATGGACGGCGATGCCCGCTCCTCTGGTCACCACACCAACTATTTCTTCGCCGGGTACAGGCTGGCAACACTTGGCTAGATGATGCAACAAACCACCGAGGCTGCCGATGTTGCTTGGTTTTGAAGGCTGTGAGGGAATAGGATAGCCTTTCTTGGCTATGTTCTCTTGCATTTCCTGCTCGCGAACTTTGTTCACGACAACAGATGTCGAAATGTCGCCGTACCCAATCGCGGCCAAGATGTCGTTGGCGTCACTGACATTCAACTTGCGTCCGACCTCACGCAGTTTGACTTCTGACTTGAGGAAATCTTCCAATCCCGATTTGCCCAATTCAGCTTCCAGCATCTGCCGTCCTTGCTGGATGTGCTCTTCGCGATGGTGCTTCTTGAACCACTGTCGAATGCGATTCTTGGCACCATGCGTCGCAGCAAAATTCAACCAGTCCATCGTCGGGTGAGCATTTTTGCTTGTGATTATTTCGACGATGTCGCCGTTCTTCAGCACCGTATTCAACGGCACGATACGATCGTTGATTCGAGCTCCGATGCAGCGATGGCCGATATCGGTGTGAATGCGATAAGCAAAGTCGATCGGTGTGGATCCGGATGACAAATCGAAAACATCGCCGCGCGGACTGAAGACAAAGACTTCATCAGCGAACAAATCCATCTTGACCGTGTCCAGATATTCTTGGGCATCAACCAGGTCTTGCTGCCAGTCGACGAGCTGACGCAACCAGGCCAGCTTACGATCGACATCGGCGTCGGCTTTGGCCGATTCGCCCGATTCTTTATATCGCCAGTGAGCGGCAATACCGTATTCGGCGATGTAATGCATCTGTTTGGTGCGAATTTGAATCTCGACTGGCTTGCCTTTCGGTCCGATTACAGCCGTATGCAAAGACTGATAGCTGTTGAATTTCGGCATGGCAATATAATCTTTCAGGCGTCCGGGAATCGGCCGAAAGATGGAGTGAACCACGCCCATCACTTCGTAGCATTTCAAGGTGTCTGGATCGTCGCCTATCTCGCAGTAATTTTTGTCGTTGCTGTCGATTACAACTCTGATCGCCAGTACATCGTAGAGTTCTTCGAAGGCCTTTTCCTGCCGTTTCATTTTTTTCCAGACGCCAAACAAATGTTTTGGTCGTCCGACGATGTCGGCTGTAATTCCTCGAGTTTCCAGTTCAGCGCGCAATTTTTGCACTACCTGGTCGAGCAGCTGCTCGCTTTCTTGCCTGGTATCAGCCACCAACTGCTGAATTTGGGCATATTCATCCGGGTGCAAATATTTGAGACCGAGGTCTTCCAGCTCCCACTTCATTTGTCCCAGACCGAAGCGATTAGCCAGGGGCGCGTAGATTTCCAGGGTTTCTTTGGCAATGTCGGCTTGTTTGCGCGGCGCCATGTGGTCGAGAGTGCGCATATTGTGCAGACGGTCAGCCAATTTGACGAGTACCACTCTGACGTCTTCAGCAATGGCGACGATCAGCTTGCGGAAGTTTTCGGCTTGCCGTTCTTCTTTCGAACTGAAACTGAATTTGCCTAATTTGGTTACGCCTTCGACTATCTGCCGAACGTCTTTACCGAATGCGTCTTCCATTTCTTTCGGCTTGACATCGCAATCTTCGAGCACATCGTGCAGAAGCCCCGCGGCGATTGTTTGTTTGTCGCCATTGAGTTCAGCCAGAGCTGAAGCGACTTCGACCGGATGGATGATGTAAGGCTCTTCCGACTTTCTGTACTGACCGTCATGGGCGCGATAGGCGAATTCATAGGCTTTGCGGACGAAGGCAACGTCATCCGCCGGGCGATTTTGTCGCTCTAGAATCTCGAAGAGACGATGTTCGATCGCCTGGGCCATTCAAACTCCCGTGTACAAGGCATGGGCAGGTCGAAACCCGCAAGTTAATGAAGATTATACAATTCCGCAAACGTCCTTCCCAGCAGTAATTACGATGAGTGACAAAGTATTTTTGCTGGTCTACGAGAAAATTGCCAAGCGCGTGTCACGGATTGCCAGCCAACGAGTCTGCCCGCTTGAATAGTGCGCCTGTTGCGTTCTCAGTGCTTATTTGTTCCAGGGAACCGAATTCAAATCTTTGGAAATGGACTGCCGCCTGAGCCCCAGTGAGACCCTCCGGAAGACTGACCGTTACCGCTGCTTGACCAGTTGCCAGTGCTTTGCCAGCCGCTGGGTCTTGCAACCGGCATGGCTGTAGGTGTTGTCGATGCATAATAAGAACCAGAAGCGGTGGTATCAATTGTCGACGGCTGATAATAATTGCCTGAAGCTTTGCTCGGCTCGGTTTGAATGACTTGAGTTGAAGTTCCGAGCCGGCCAAGGTCGTTTGGTGAAGAACCCATTGCTGCAAAAGCGCCCATGCCGCCGTAGCCCATG
>CAJCHQ010000517.1 GCA_903970295.1 Bryobacterales bacterium | reverse complement strand
GTAGTTTTGAAGTCGATGGAAGCCAAACTTGATAAAGCTGACGAGCATCCGCTGACTGAGTCGCAAAGACTGAACGCCCGCATCGAACAATTGCGCAATCTGGATATTGTCGATCCAAAAAGTGATTGGAATCGAGTTTATTCGATTGGACGCCAGGCATACATAGATGGTGATTTTCGACGCCCCTTTAATGCGTTCCGACTAGCTCTGATGCGCATGGATAACGTCTCGTCAAATGATCCAAGAGTGGCAATGACAGAGGCGAGCCGGTGACGGAATCGCGTCGGCTCGCTCGAATGGTGCTTTTCTAAATCTGAACGTCACTCGCAAGGGTAAATCGCACCCGATTGTACTGCACGATTTGACAATCAGGGCCGAGGAGGAATCACAAACCGGGCTAAAAAGGAGGGCAGCAAAAAAAGGTGCGACATTAACCAAACTGGCCGCGACAGCTGATAACGACCGGCCGCTCAACGGTCACATCACGGATTGTCGCCTACTAGCACAGAATGAACAACTGCTCGATAATCACGAACTAGTCATTTTGATCGATAAATCCGGCTAGATGCGCGAGGAAGCAACACCCGGTTTATCAAAGTGGGAGTGGTGCAAAGCCAACACTTTAAATCTGCTTGAAATGGCGGGAAAGCATTTGGAGAATCGGATCACGATCGTTCCATTTGATACCAGATTTGAAGTTTTTGAAAATGCAGACTTGACGAAGGTCGGATCCGTATATCACGAGTTCTCCCCGATGGGAAGCACGAGACCGGATGGCGCTCTGTCATACGAGCTGGAACAATATTTTGCGCGTCGACAGAGTAACTCGTGGTTATCACTTCGCAACCGGTTTGGCGAGTATCTTCACCGCGATGATTCGATTTGAACTTGCGCTTCGCTTGATAGTCGGCACTTCGGCAGAGCCAAATGCCGCCAGTGCTGCCCGGCAATATTTCTGCAATATTGGATCTTTAGCGTTTCGCAGAACCCATTCATACTCTGACTTTGCTTCGTCACCCTCGCCTATTTTGACCAGAGCGTTAGCCAATTTGTAATGCGAAAGTGGCGTACCGTCAGCCGTATCGAACATAGCCAGGGCCGCTTCACTGGATAACTTCAATTTATCGTCCTCAGCAGTCGACCCGACAATGATTTGGTACTCGTGCTTCGCTTCCTCGAGGGAGCCAAATTGCACGAGTGCTTTCGCCCGACAAAAATGGACCATCGGAGTTGGTCTTGTAGCTAGCAGAAAATTGCAGTACCTAATCGATGATTGAAAGTCACCGACGGCGAAAGCAGCGTTAGCATCATCGAGAGTTATGGACGAGGCAAACGACGCCTGCATTTGGAAGCATGCGCAGATGACTGCCAGTAATCCAAGGGTCGTTATCCGGAAGCCCGAGAGAGACATGTTAGATTCCGAACCCTAAAGCCAGGACTCAATTGAAAAAATCATAGTCCAGATTTGTGGATGTTTTGTGGGTCGGGTTTTAGAATAGGCAAACACGGGTTCAGAGCATCAAGGTATGAATTCAAAAATCGTTGTCTGTCTCTTTGCTGCAACTTGTTTGTCAACAGCTGCGGTTGGCGCGCAATCGACTCTCCCGGATGATCCAAACGCTCGGGATAAGCTAATGAAACGAATCGATGCCGCGATAAAAGCACACCCCGATGACTATCAGCTCTGGGCGAAGCGCGCTCATTACTACATGTTGATGGGAAATTTAGATGCTGCGCTCAGAGACGCAAACAAAGCCGTGCTGTTGAATAAAAAAGACGGTGTGGTCATGGCTCAGAAAGCAGAAATTGAAATGAACAAAAATAACGCGCTGGGAGCCATCAAAGATTACTCTGCTGCCATTCAGCTAATACCATCCGACCCTGTCTTCTATAACAATAGAGGTATAGCGTACGGCATGCTCAAGCGCTATCGAGAAGCGCGCGATGACTTCGAACATGCCTTGAAAATCGATCCCACATCAGCATCGACATGTTCGAATCTCGGCGAAGCACTCTATCGATTGAATCAATTCGAGGAGGCGATCAAAAAGTGCTCCGAAGCGCTGCGTATGGACAACACGATCGCCGATGCCTACTTTTTTCGAGGATCATCGTACATTAAAAACCACAACGAGCAGAGAGGCCGAGCAGACATCGAAAAGGCCAAGGAGCTGGGTTACAAGGAATGAAAAACACAAGGCGAATTCGCACTAGCCATGAACGAAAAGAGGACGAATTTTTTCGACCTCTTTTGTTGATTCATTGATTCGCAGCCGCTCGGTCTAACCAAAACGATTGCCTTCGGATCTAACCCGTATATCGTTTAGTGGACGATCGGAAAGGGCGGCGGTTGGAGCGGCGATGATCTACTCTTCTCGGTTCGGAAGCTTCTTGTCCGCGAGGGGCATTGGGATCAAGCTGGTGTCCGGTCACCTTCTCGATGTCTCTCATCAAATGGCGTTGATCGGCGCAAACAAATGAGAGTGCGATGCCTGAGCGGCCGGCTCTGCCAGTACGGCCAATGCGATGAACATAGTCGGCGGCCGAGTTGGGCAAGTCGTAATTGACGACATGGCTGATGGCAGGAATGTCGAGACCGCGAGCAGCGATATCGGTAGCCACCAGCACAGAGAAGAGACCTTCGCGGTAGCGGGCCAATGTTCTTTCGCGCTGGCTTTGAGAAATATCACCGTGAATTTCTTCGGCGGTGACATTGGAAGCGCAGAGCTTCTTGCAAATTTTGGAGGCTTTGCGTCTGGTCTTGGCGAAGACAAGCACTGAATTCATTTCTGGTTCTTCTTGCATCAATTGCACGAGTAGAGCATCTTTACCAGCTTCATCAACGTGGTAGATGCGCTGAGCGATTGAGCTTGGTTCAACTTGCTGCGTGTTCACCAAAACCGTCAGCGGATCCTTCAAAAACTCCATCGAAGAACGTTCTACCGCTTTGTTGATTGTTGCAGAGAACATCAGTGTTTGCCGACGTTTCGGCATTTCGGCAACAATCCTGCGCACTTGAGGCATGAAGCCCATATCAAGCATGCGATCGGCTTCGTCTAAAACCAGAGTGGTGACCATGGACAGGTCTGCATTTCTGCGGTCGATGTGGTCGGAGAGTCGCCCGGGCGTGGCGACTATAACGTCGACACCCCGTCTCAACAGGCGCGTCTGTTTCTCATACCCAGTGCCGCCATAGATGGTGACAGTGCGCATACCCGAGTTATCCGAGAAGCGCTCAAATTGGCTATTGACCTGCAAAGCCAATTCGCGCGTAGGCACCAGAATCAAAACTCTGGGCTTTCTCTCGGAACTGCCTTTGAGCGATTGAATAATTGGCAATGCATAGGCTGCGGTCTTGCCAGAGCCAGTCTCGGCCGACGCCATAATATCTCGACCAGCCAAGATCGCTGGAATGGTTTTTTGTTGGATGCCCGTCGGTTCTGCGAAACCCAGGGTTTCGAGGCCGAGTGAGGCTCGCTTGGACAAACCAAGTTCGGTAAAATTCATGTTGATTCCTTTATGGAAGCAAGAGCAAGCTTAGGCAGCTAGCCCGTGCAACAGTGAGTTCCTTAAAAGCGACTGGAGACTCTTCACTGTTGTTTCCAAAAGGTCAAAGCCACAATCAACGATACCGGCATACGTCCAGTATCGGACTTATCGGAGCCTAGTTATTATGTCATCGAATTCTTCAAGATGTCAAAACACAACAGTTATTTGCCAATACATTTGTTACCCAGTGCCGAAAATAACATGCTGATAAGCTTTTCCAGCTTCAGCCAAAAAGTGAGCAGCCTCTTATGCCGGCACGTAGATGATTCAGAAATCGTCAATCGCACAGCTCAGATTAATGTGTTTCTTTATTTTGAGCGCGCATTAAAGAGCTCCGAGTGGTTTCAAACGCCGCGGGAGTGACGCGAATGTCACCCGAAAAAGGTGAATCGAAGCCCGCTAGCATGTAGATGTTCAAGCAAATAATCGTGGTTATAACGCTGGTCATCAGTATTTGCAGTCTGACACTTTCGACTGCGAAGAAATAAGTAAAGCTTATGGTGCTCAAACCGCCGAACAAAACAACAATCCATAGTGAGGAAGGCAAACCGTATGTCAATTCTGCGTCTCGCGCTCGTCTGCACTCTCCGACTTTCGACATGGCACCACCGAGTAGTTGGTGGATGTTACTCTGCCCTTGTGTTTGGGGCTCATAGTGAACACAGTCGCTCCACATCTCGCCATAGACATCCCAAGCCTCTTCGCTCATTTTGTTGTGCTGCATCATCGGCCATTCTTTGGTAGCTACCAAATCCAAGTATTGCAGGCAATCTTTGCGAGTTTTGACCTTCAACGGATTTGGCAATCCGTCAGCCAGGCGAAAAATATCGCCAACCGCACCAGCTTCCGATTGCGCGTTTGCACGTGCGTCTTCGAATCTCTGCATAGAATTGGCCAACATGAACCCCAGTAGTATGGCAAAAAGCGTGCCAAGCACAGCCAGCAACGGATCAGTCACATCGTGATGGGCCCGTAGATGCTCGAGGCTGACGCTGCGACGAACGAGTAACATGCCACCAATCGAGAGCGCGATCACTACCATTGTCAAAAGCGAACAATTAAGCAGAGTTATGTCCACGATCAGTCGTTCCTCGTCACAGGTGAAACTGAATTATATACGGAGCGTAAAATCTAAAGGCTGTAAAAGCCTGTCAATCGCTCGCACTATCTCCAGGATCGACTTAAAGCGGGCTTGGGCCCCTACCTTGTTTGATATTCCAAATCGCGGCAATCAAAGCATCTACTTCTTCGCAGGTGTTATAAAGTGCCAGAGAGGGGCGAACCGTGCTCTCCAGCCCGAATCTTCTCAGGATCGGTTGCGCGCAATGGTGACCGCCCCGCACAGCGATTCCTTGTTGATTCAAGGCAGAGCTAATTTCTTCAGTGCGGAATCCATCAAGAACAAAAGATAGAACACCCGCTTTGTGCGGTGCCGTGCCGATCAAACGCAAGCCGGGGATGCCGCGCAATAACTCGGTCGCATACTTCATCAGGTCATTCTCGTAGCGTGCGATGTTGTGCATGCCTATACGCTGAAGGTAGTCGACGGCTGCACCTAGACCAACTGCATCAGCGATGCTACCGGTGCCAGCTTCAAACCTCAACGGTGCCGGCTGATACACTGTCTTCTCGAAGGTAACATCCTCAATCATGTTGCCGCCGCCTTGCCAGGGTCTCATCGAGTTGAGCAGATCAGCCTTTCCAAAAAGTACCCCAATACCAGTCGGGGCGAAAACTTTATGCCCTGAAAATACATAGAAGTCGCAGTCATATTCCTGCACGTCGACTTGCATGTGTGATACCGCCTGCGCACCATCGACAAGGACCTTGGCTCCGTAGCGATGAGCGGCTGCGACCATTTCATTGACAGGCGAAACCGTACCTAATGCATTCGAAACTTGGGCAAAAGATACTAGCCGCGTGCGTGGTCCAAGCAGTCTTTCGTATTCTTCGAGAATCACTTCGCCATGATCATTGACCGGCACAACCCGCAGCCGAGCGCCCTTCTCTGCGCACAGCATTTGCCAGGGCACAATATTGGCATGATGTTCTAGCCAGGTGATGAGAATCTCGTCGTCCTTTTGAATGTTTTGTCGTCCCCAACTCTGGGCTACCAAATTGATCGCTTCTGTGGCACCACGAACAAATACGATTTCTTGCCCGGAAGGTGCATTCAGAAATCGCCTGACGCTCTCGCGCGCAGCTTCATAAGCATCGGTAGAGCGAGCAGCGAGTTCATGGGCCGCGCGATGAACGTTGGAATTTTCATGACTGTAGAAATAGCTGAGCCGGTCAATTACGCTTTTCGGCTTCTGTGTAGTGGCAGCATTGTCCAGCCAGATCAATTGATGTCCGTTGACTTGTTCTTGCAATATCGGAAAATCGCGACGAACGGCGTCGATATCGAATGGTCGCGTACCAAAATTGAAATTGGAAAGTCCGGATTGAGTCGAGTTAAACGGCTCCAAGGTCGACATTACATCCAAACCAAGCGGTTGCCGCGATTGATTGGAGAAATCGAAATTCCTGGCTGAGAGATTTTCGGGACGCACAACCATGCCTGCAAGCTGGGGTGCGGTCAGCTCTGGCATATTCATAGATCCTGGAATTTGAGCTGAACTAACTCCTGGCAAAGACAGTGCGCCAGGCATCTGGGCAGGACTGAAGCCGGGCATCGCCCCCACTCCAGGTATTTGGCCCGCGTTGAGACCGAGCATTGTGCCTGTACCAGGTATTTGGCCCGCATTGATACCGAGCATTGTCCCTGTACCAGGTATTTGTGCTGCACTGAGCCCGGGCATTGTTCCTGGGCCAGGAAGCTGGAGGGTCATGGCGTCTTTGAGCACGGCATCGAAATTCCCGGAGGTAGGCCCCAGAGCGTTCGCGCTTGAGAAATTCGACATTCCTGGCATTGATTCAGGAGCCGGCAATTGCCCTGATTGCGGAACGAGCGATCTGATTTCTTCTAAAAACGAAAAAGAGGCAGTCAATGTGGGGAGTTGCGAAAATGAAAAGCCGCCCGGCAAACCGGGCGACGTCATCGTCGAAACGATTGGCAAAGTGGTTCCAGCCGGCAACGGGGCGCCCGTGGCGCCGATGGCAGCCGCTGGAAATTGGCGCATAGCAGCCTCATTGGGCGTCAATGAGCTCGCGCTTTCGAACCCGCTGAGATTCTTTGACGCTTGCGCAAAATCATTTCCCACGAGCAAGTTTTCGGTCGAGTCCGTCGTGCCGGGAGCGGAATTGAGAAAGTGGTTGGCCAGTCGAGCTAATTCGTTGACATCCAAAATTCCCGAAAATGGATCGGCACCACTAGCGGGATAGGACTGACCATGATTGGTGCCCTGACCGCCGCTGCCGCCATGACTGCTTTTGGCACCGTAACCGCCCGTAGTGCCCTGACCAGCGCTGGTACCATACCCGTATCCGGCGCCACGAGCGTGGTTGGTACCATAACCACGGTCGGTACCATCACCGCTTTTTGGTCCGTGAGCGTCACCTTTACCGTTATTATGTCCGAGACCGTTGTGATTGTTGCCTTGGCCTCTGGGTTCACTTGTAGTCATGGTAGTTTCCTACCTCTACGTTTTCCAGCACGGCGATGGCATCATCAGTCAAAACAGCCGCCGAACAATAAAGCGCGATTAGATAGGAAGCAAGCGATTTGTTGTTGATACCCATGAAGCGAACTGACAGTCCAGGTGTTTGTTCGCCGGGAAGTCCGGGCTGAAAAAGACCAACGACACCTTGTTTTTTCTCACCGACGCGCAGCAAAAGAATATTGGTTTTGCCGCCAGCCTCGACCGGATTTCTTTGCCCGTCAACGTGCAGCTTGTCGCAAGGAACGATTGGCAATCCGCGCCAAGTCAAGAATGGTGTTCCGAATAGTGTCACTGTCGGCGGTGGCACGCCCCGGCGTGTGCACTCGCGACCGAATGCCGCGATCGCTCGAGGATGCGCCAGAAAGAACGACGGCTCTTTCCACACCTTAGTCAACAGCTCGTCCAAATCATCTGGTGTCGGCGAACCGCCGCCGCCTTTTCTCGTTTTGATCCGTTGAGCGGCAGGCACATTTTGGAGCAGGCCGTAATCATGATTGTTGATTAGCTCATTTTCCTGCTGCTCTTTGACTTCTTCGATAGTGAGCCGAAGCTGCTCTTTGATCTGATCGAAAGGACTGCTAAAAAGATCGGAAGCCCGCGTGTGCACGTTCAAGATAGTCGAAATAGCGCTCAGAGTATACTCGCGCGGTTTTTCGACATAGTCGACAAATGTTTCAGGGATGG
>CAJCHQ010000516.1 GCA_903970295.1 Bryobacterales bacterium | reverse complement strand
TCTTCGCTCCGGACTCGTCGATTTGAAAGCTGTCGACGTAGAAGTTTGAGAGATAGGTGTCGCCAAAGGACGTTGTGATCGCAACGTCTGCTGCATCGCGACCGGTCGCCATCAAAACGCGTCCGTAGCGCGAGTCGTTGTGGCGAGCGTCCATAGTGATCCAACGGCCGTCAAGGAAAACTTCATACCAGGCGCTAAAGTCGCCAGGGCCGCTGTAGGCGTGGTTCACGTCTCCCAGGTAGCCAGTGACGTAGCGGGCAGGGATGTTCTGGCATCGGGAGAGCGTGATGGCGAGGTGCTGAAAGTCGCGACAGACGCCAATGCGTTCGGTGTAGACGTCCATTGCAGTCTTGGTTGGGCGGGCGGTCTTGTAGTTGAAGTCGACCTTGTTGTGGACCCAGTCGCGAATAGCAGCGGCCTTGTTCCAGCCGGGGTTCATCCAGCCGAAGAGATCGTGCGCGATTGCACTGAAACGATCTACCTCACAGTAGCGACTAGGCAGAAGGAACTGCAGAACTTCGTCGGGAAGCTCCTCGATTCGGGCTTGCTGTGCCTGGGTGGCGATCTCGTCTGGAAGGCCGTCGTCGAGGGTGACGGCGGCGGCTTTGAGGCGAAGGGTTCCGGAGGGCGCGAGGAAGCGGGTGCAGCGATTGCCGAAGGTGTCGTGGTATTCGGTCGAGGGGATCGTCTCCGGAACGAAGCCGGCGCTGTCTGCGGGGCTATAGTGCCAAGGCTCGGCGATCTTCTCAATGGCGAGCTCGTTTCCGCGCTGGACGGCCGCGTTAAGAGACGGGTGGAGGTGTAGAAGAGCGACGATGGGAGTCGGTTGAGACAGCCGAAACTGAATGTCAAACTCAGACTGGATGAGCATCGGATGTCCGATCTTTGAAGAAAATTTTGTATGCGGACGCAGTTTTGGTTCTACCGCATATTCGGCGTGCCAATGTTACGTCTGTAAAACGTGAGATGCTGAAAGTTTTTCAGCGGCGGTACATGCGAGTTTATGCCACGGCAAAAGGTCGAGGGCAGGCCGCGTGGCCTGCCCTCTGTAACGTGATACGAGCTTACTTTGCGGCGAGTTCGGCGTTGACGCCGGACTGTTCTGCAAGGGCGTCTGCTTTGTCGGTCTTCTCCCAGCTAAAGCCTTCGCCTTCGCGGCCGAAATGTCCATAAGCAGCGGTCGCCTTAAAGATGGGCTTGCGGAGATCAAGCGTCTCCATAATCCCCTTGGGAGTGAGCGAGAAGTTCTTGCGGACGAGGTTTTCAAGGACGTCGTCGGCTACCTTGCCGGTACCGAAGGTATCGACGAGGACACTGACCGGCTCGGCCACTCCGATAGCGTACGCGAGCTGCACTTCCACCCGGTCGGCGAGGCCAGCGGCGACGATGTTCTTGGCGACGTACCTCGCCATATAGGCAGCGGAACGATCGACCTTGGTGGCATCTTTGCCGGAGAAGGCGCCGCCGCCATGTCTCGAGTAACCGCCATAAGTGTCGACGATAATCTTGCGCCCGGTCAAACCGGAGTCACCGTGCGGACCGCCGACGACGAATCTGCCCGAAGGATTGATCAGGTAACGCGTTTCAGCGTCTGGTTTGATACTCAAATTGGTGAAGCAAGGATCGATCACATGAGTTTTCAGATCTTTCGCGATGCGCGCTTGCACGATCTGATTATCGTCCACGCCGTCGATCGCCGGGTCATGCTGAGTCGAGATTACGATTGCGTCAACTCTGACAGGCTTTCCGTTTACATACTCGATTGTGACCTGGGTTTTGCCATCCGGCCTCAGATATTTCAGGGTGCCATCTTTTCTCTTCTCAGTCAGGCGCCGAGCCATCTGATGGGCCAGGGAAACGGGCATGGGCATTAACTCTGGGGTTTCATTGCAAGCGAAACCGAACATCATGCCTTGATCGCCAGCGCCCAGGTCGTTGACGCTCGACTCGCTGTCTCTAGTCTCGAGCGATTGAGAGACACCAGAAGCGATATCTGGTGATTGTTTATTGATGGCCGACAAAATACTGCACGAATGGGCGTCGAAACCGCCGCCTTTCTCGCCGACGTAGCCAATCTGCGCGATTACATTGCGGACCAAATCTTGAAACTGAATTTGGGCTGTCGTTGTGATTTCCCCGAAGAGTAACACCAGTCCGGTGGAAGCCGAGCACTCAGCAGCGACGCGTCCTTTGGGATCTTGTACCAAAATTGCGTCAAGAATCGCATCGGATATCTGATCGCAAATTTTGTCGGGATGACCTTCAGTCACCGATTCCGACGTAAATAAATATCTGTTGACCAATTTTCAGCTCCTTATTTTGCCCGACTCAAATTGCAATCTCATAAATGCGTATATATGATCGCTGTGCATCTTAGCTTCGACACTCTCTGGCGGCAGTGTCGGCTAGCGATTGAACGTCGTTATGCAACCTTGCTCACCGCGCCGACTGCCCGTTCATCCATTTTCATCCGTGCCGAGTGATCAGTGAGTATCAAAGTGGTCAATATAACTCACTCTGTCTGCTTTGAATCCGAAATTACTCTAAGGTGTTGTTCAGTTCGTGTCTAGGCAACCCCCAGTTCAAGAGCCACTCATCTTTAGGAGGGCAGTAACATTTTTAACTGTCAGCGATACAAGTCTCGAATCAGTTCTTGAATGTTTGTAATCACTTTCGCGCAATGCCCGGACAGAGGGCTTGTTCTATATAAAACATGATTGCGAATTAACGACCTCGAAGTTATTCGACTCCAGCTTGTAGCGCCGCGGCTCATTACAACAGAGAAAACCGCTGGAATTGAGCTGTCGGCTTTATTATTGCCAAGTAGACTTATCCCTCATTCAAATCAAATAATGCTGAGCCGCTTGGCGTGAAGTTTAAAATATACAAGTCCGGTTGTCAGAACCTTGTTTGGGTGTCCTGCTCTGTAATCGCGCCGCTTGAGGAAATTCCTGAATGGTATTTTGCTCGCTGATCTTTTTGTTTGCCTTTTTGCCTGTGGTGCTGGCGGGATATTTCTTGCTACGCAAAACCTTCGCGCGCAACATCTTCCTGCTAGGAGCCAGCTTATTCTTTTATGCCTGGGGCGAAATCCGTTTCGTCTGGATCATGCTGGCCTCTATTTTGGCCAATTACATTCTCGCTATCTTGATCGAGGATTCGAAAACGACATCTAAGCAAAAACTTTTGCTGGCCGTGACCATCGTAGTCAACCTCGGTTTGCTCGCGTTCTTCAAATATTCAAATTGGATCGTTCAAAACCTCAACAGTATGTTGACCACTCTTGACCACGCGCCGATTGTTTTTAAGAATGTGCAGCTGCCTCTGGGAATTTCCTTTTTTACCTTCCATGCCCTCTCCTATGTGATCGATGTCTATCGCAAGCAGGCAAAAGCTCAGCGAAACCCGGTCAATCTCGCTCTTTATATATCCTTGTTTCCTCAATTAGTTGCTGGTCCGATCATTCGCTATCACGACGTGTGTGATCAACTGATCGCCCGCACGGTCAATGTCGATAAATTCGCCGAAGGGGTCAGGCGCTTTGTCACCGGTTTGGGCAAGAAAATGTTGATCGCCAACATGGTGGCTGGTCCTGCCGACAAAATCTTCGCCCTCTCGACCACACAAATCACTCCCGAGTTAGCCTGGCTGGGAGCTATTTGCTACACATTGCAGATCTACTTCGATTTCTCCGGTTATTCCGATATGGCGATCGGACTTGGCTTGATGTTTGGTTTTCGCTTTCTCGAGAATTTCAATTATCCATATATTGCGCAATCGATTAGAGAATTCTGGCAGCGCTGGCACATCTCCCTCTCCAATTGGTTCAGAGACTATCTCTACATACCGCTTGGCGGCAATCGCAAAGGCGAATTGCGCACGTGTCTCAACCTGGTCACTGTCTTTTTCCTCTGTGGACTCTGGCATGGTGCCAGTTGGACTTTCGTTTTCTGGGGGCTGTACCATGGCTTTTTTCTCGGTCTGGAAAGACTGGGCTTCGGCAAGGTTCTCGATAGAATCGCCCGCCCGATTCGACATATTTACACTCTTGCCGTCGTCGTAGTCGGCTGGGTGTTTTTCCGCGCCAACACATTTCCGCAGGCAGTGGCTATGTGTCAGGCCATGGTCGGTAAGCCAGCCACCGAGCCAGGCGTCTTGACGGCAGAGTTTTTGCTCGACGGTCGCTTGATCTTCGTTCTCGCTCTGGGCTTTTTGATTTCGACACCAATCATGCGTAAATTCGTTTTCAAGCCAGAACTCGATCCGACCTTGTCTAAATCGGGCGTTCCTATTCTTCATCCTGATCTCCGTCATTCTGAAAGCATGATTTCGCAAGCCGCACCGGATCTCGCAACACGCGGCGGAGTTGCTGTTGCCGAAAAATCGGTGGCGGAGAAATCGGCAATCGAACAGCCCCAGTTGGCTATGGCGCAGACGCGACCGCACTTTGTTTTGGCTACGGTGCGCACTTTCCTGGTTGTCGGTATTCTCGCATTCTCGATCATGGAAATGGCGTCGGGCACATATAATCCGTTCATCTATTTCCGGTTCTAGCCGATGCCTCAGAAACACGACGTTGCCCGGGTCATCGAAAGGACGGAGCACTCGTCACCGGATTCGCCTGACGCTTCTGGTAAAACTAAATTGAAGACTGCTGGCCACCTGGAAAATTTATGCACAGGCGTTATTTTTCTGGGCGCGATTTTGATAATTTCACTTGCGGCAGTGTATTCGTGTCTGACTACCAAAGATCAAGTGCTTGTTGTTGAGAATCGCAATCTGGCGCCGATGCCGCGTCTGCGTAATGTCAGGAAGGATTTGCCAACATTCGCCGCCGG
>CAJCHQ010000515.1 GCA_903970295.1 Bryobacterales bacterium | reverse complement strand
TGATCCGGGTGATGATTTTAGTGCCAAGTCCAGTTCTCGCGTGTTGCCGTCTACGACGCGACGAATCTGATTCGATTTGTGTAATTCGAGCAGAGTGCGAAAAATCGTGTGATCGTCCATACCGACCAGTAGCCACAATTGTTCCGCCGCTGTCATCCCATCGAGAACGCGCCAGACTGTCCCGGCTTGTTCGGCCAGGTCGGCGGCTATGACACTTATATTCAAATGTCTCTGCGCGCGCACGAAGAAGGTCCTGGCGCCTATCACTTCCTTTTTTATTTTCTCCAATTCGTCCAGGCGGCGATGAGCCTCGATCAGAAGCGAGTCATGTCCCTGGTTTATCGTTAGAGGTGGTTGCCAGCCCGGCTGCGAGCAATTGCGAAAAACAAATTTGCCACCACAGTTTTTTTCTACGATTTGATAGAGAGCGTTATCATTCAGCAGGCTGTTGTATTTGGCTGAGCTGATTTGGCCTTCTTGAAAAAACACTTGAGCGATCGGGCGATTAAGGTCATCGCAAAGGTATAAAATACCGGTTTTTTTCGCATTGTTGACTGTTTTCATAACGACTGCCAATTCAATCTCTTTGAGCGAACCGTGAAAACCTTCGGAGGTCGTCGTTAAAGGAAAGCGTAAAGCTTGACTGACATTGTACGTGTCGAGCGGTGTGATCTCAGGCAGCACTTCAGTCAGGGTCAGAATCGCACAATTGAATTTTTGCAGCGCCGCCTCTGGTGAGTTTGCCAGGGTACCCCGCTCGACGGTTTGGCGGGCGAGATGGCGATCGAAGCGGGGATGGAAATGGATCGATTTGACTCCGAACTGTTTGCCGGCGGCCAGAAAGTTGACTTTGAGCGCGCCCAGATCTTTCGCGAATGGGTGCAATATGTTAGCCACGGTTGCCGCTTTGTCTTCTGCGATCAACCAGGCACTGCAGATAGGGTCAGTACCAATGGCGGTGCGGTCGTAGATATGACCGATTGACCCCGATTGGGGGTAAAGTCCGGCCGAGTTGATCGATGTCGTCATTTACCTACAAATCGAGCGAAGGCGGCTTTAATTTCCGGATCATTTGGATCTTGTTGATAGGCGATTCTCAATTCTTCATCGCCTGACTTGCGCATGCCGAACTTCTCGACCATGAGCAATCCGAGCCTGAAGTGGGCTTCTGAACAAGAATTATTCAGTTCGATCGCCCGGCGGTAATGCTTTTCTGCATCTTTGAATTCGTGAAAATTCTGGCTCTGCCACCAGCCGAGTTTGGTTTCGAAGCGAGCAGAATTTGGATCGAGGCTGGCAGCCTTTTGCAGCTCCGTCAAAGCTTCATCGGCTTTTGCTTTATAGGCATCGGCTAGAAGCATGCCTAACTGAAAATGGGACTCTGAGAGATTAGGGTCGATCGCAATCGCTTTTTCCAGTTCGACTTTGCCATCACTGGGACGGTTCATATTGCGGTAGAGAATCTCTCCCATCTTTTCGTGAGCTGAAGCCAATTTGTCGTTAAATGTGAGAGCTTTTTTTAACTCATCTTGAGCACCGGCATAGTTGTGATAAAGTTCGGCGTTGATTATCGCTAGACCGACGTGAGCTTCGGCATTGCGCATATCGATTGCCAGTGCTTTCTTGAAGAGAACGTCAGCGTCGTCATAACTTTTCTTAGCCAGGAGCAGATTGCCTAGACCGACCCTGGCTGCTACGGCATTCGAGTCACTGGTGATCGCCGCTTTGTATTCTTTCTCGGCTTCGTCCGTGCGATTGCGCGCGCAGAGAAAGTCAGCAAAAGCTTGATGGGCGTTCGCGTTGTTAGGCGCTAACTCGATCGCTTTGCGGTATTCGTTTTCGGCACCTTCGTAATGATCTTTCTGCAACGACAGGAGATTGGCATATTCTCGATGGAGATCCGGGTTGGATGGATCGCTGGCTACGGCTTTTTTGATCTCTTCCTCAGAACCAGCATAGTCTTTTTTTGCATAGAGAGTCTTGGCCAGTGCCAGGTGCGCTTGCCAATCATCGGAGTCGGCGGCGATGGCCTTGCGGAAATACTCCTCGGCTTGCTTAGAATCGCGATTCTGCTTTTGCAGTAGCAAACCTAGATTGACCAGTGCTCTCACATTTACGGCGTTGAGAGAGAGTGCTTCGCGATATTCTTGCTCGGCTAGATCGTTATTATTGTTGTGCTCGTTGATGAAGCCCAAAAGATTGTGGGCCATTGAGTTTTGAGGATCCTTGGTGACTGCCAATTGAGCCTGGCGCAAGGCTTCGGTGCCGTAGTTGCTACGGAAATAAGCCAGTCCTAATTGCTCGTGAGCAGCGGACGAATTGTCGTCGTTGAGTACTGCGTGTTTCGCCGCTTCCAGCGATTTGTCGTACCGTCCTTGACTATCGTAGACTTGAGCAGCGGCAAGATAGGCTTCGACCGAGCTGGGATTAGCCTTCATCGACAATTCCAACTCGTGGGCTGCTTCCCAGAATTTGTGCTTGCTTTCCAGACCTTTTGCCTCGTGCATATGCTCGGCGTATTCCGGCAGATTCAGCGCTCCCGTGCTTCCCGTGACAGCGCCTGTGACACCTTTCGACGAAGAAGAAAGGTCGCTCCCGGTGAACGGTGATTCGTGTGGTGCTGAAGGGGTGACCGAGAGCACCAGCTTTGGCCCCTTAAATACACCAGACATGATAGGCGTTTGTATTTCGCCTTTTTCTTTGAGAACGCCTTCCTGAACTTTAGTTTTCATTTTCTCGAAAGCTTGATCGATCGTCACTTGACCGCCGCTTTCTTTCATTGAGTCGATCAAATAGTGTGTGAAGAAACTGTTTTGCAGTTTGTCGGATTCCCAGGCTCTCTGGCTGGGCGAGCTGGATGAAATGACGAGAGAGCCGCAACCTTGTGCGATCTCATTGGCGTCAATGTTGGTTCTGACGATGCCCTTGTGACCTTCATCGGCACCAGCACCGCTGTAGCAAGTGTCCATGACCAGCAATATGCGATCGGTATGCACTCGTTCTTTAATCACACGCAACAATTGTTTCATCTCAATGCCCGTGGCATAGAGTTTGTCGACCTGCGTGTCGAATGCGACTACGTAGTTGACGCCACGAATGTCGGCTCCGGCTGGAGAACCATGCGTCGAGAGGTAGATCACGACCAGGTCACCAGGCATTGCTGCGTGAGGCAAGAACGAATCACCGATTGTGTCCATGATGTTGACTTTGGTGGCTTCTTCGTTCGTCAAAACTTTGACGTGATCTTTTTTGAATTTACCAAAAGTCGGATCGGTCAAATAGTCGGCAAAATCTTGAGCGTCTTTGGACGAGTATTTGAGCACAGGCACTCGGGCATCGGCAAATTTGCTGCAACCGATCACGACTGCCCATTTGTCTCCGATCGAATTACTGGGCTTCATCGCTTGGACCGTTGCCGCTTTCGTCGCAGCCACTGCCGCCGGCATCGCAGTCGGTGCTGTAGTTAGCGAGAGCGCCATTATTCCTGAGAGAAGCGAAAACGATAGTTTAAATCTTCCGGGAACTAAGTGGGTGTTCATTTTGAAATCCTGCTTTTCGAATTCAAACTAAATCAAAACGGGAAGGCGCTGCCGCCTACAAATGCCTGAGCGTTATGTCAGCTGCAAGCACCCCACTTGGGTCCTTGTATACTACCGTGACTACGCTCAAATGTGGATGATCAGGGTTGTCATTGGGCTTTTTCGAAATTAGCTCCCGAGCGCTTTTTCTGCCCGCGGTAACCCCAGAGCGAGGCTCTCTCGATATGCTTTTCTGACTTTGCTTCGGTCTTGAACTTTTTAGTTTTGTAATCGTGCCAGTCTTGATCTGGACAATTGTTGCACCGCCCCCCACCTTGCCACTTTTTTTGTCTGCCGCCGGGAGTATCACAGGCGCAGCCTGACTTGGCGACATATAAGAAACAAGCACGTTAGTCGGGATCAAATCTTTGCTGCCGGCGGACAATTTGATTATCAGGGGGCCCGATCCCTCGTCAGGATTGTTCAAATACGGTTTGGGGTCGATGGCAGTGCGCGAGATCAGCATGGTTAGTTTCTCTACACCTGGATTGTCATCGAAGTCCAATGTGCCCTCTGTCGGCAAAGCAATTTCTTTGCCTCTAGTTATTTGATTGTTTTCTTTGAGTGACTCGAGGGGAAAGAGTTGCGCTTGCTCGCCTCGACTGCCGCTGCGCAAGAGAATGTAAGCGTAGCCGTCGATGTTCGGTGTGACATGGAAACGAATTTTGTCGCCCGATTGGAAAATCGCGCGATTGTCAGCGCGCAGAGTTTGCCCATGCCGGTGCAATTCGATCCAGAATTGCAAGCCAGTGTTCAACTTCTCAGTGGGTTTGGACAGCTGTTCGAAGAAAAGACCCTTAGCGCCATCGGTCGGCCTTTCGGCTGATGCAAGATTGCTATAGCCAACCAGCGCTACTATCGCTATCCAATTGGCTAGAGATCTCATAAATATCCTCGATCAAGCAAATGCTTGCCCTCATTTTACGCCATCACCGTTTCGGTTCTCTTTCAGTGTCAGTTGTTTTTGACCGTTAACTTCCGTGATAGCAACTAGCGATTTCTCTTAGTCTTCCACAACGCTTAAACAAACCAGGGTGGCAAATTAGGAGGACGGACTTGCTGTTTCTGGTGGCGCCACTTCTTGACTGAGCGCGTTGCCATCGGCAATCAGTTTTGTCAAACGGGCCCAGAATTGTTCTTTGTTGCCAAGCACAGGTAGTGCTGTGTTTTCACGCACGATGATGTCCTCGCTTTTGAGCAGTAGGTAATCTGCTCTCACGGCAACGATCAAAAGTTTTCCCGCGTTCTTTTTTTCAAGAGCCGCAAAATCCACTGGCATATTTATGGAGATGGGCACAGCTCCTGCTTTTTGGTCAAGTGTTTGGGGCGTGGGGTAAAGTAGTGAATCGTTCTCCCGGCCGCTGAAGATAGCGTAGATATGACAGGGAGAGCTAGGCACTATTTGCAGTTGCAAAAAGACGCTTCCCGCTTGTGCCGGCGAGAAGCTAATAGAGACGGGCGCTATGGCACTTGTATAGGGACGCCAGTATTTACCGTTACCTCGCCAGAGATAGTTGCCACCCAGCGCAATTGCCAGGGCTAGAAATGCCGAGACCAAAAAAAGAGCGACCGTATCCAGTGTCAATAATTTCTTGGTAGAATCAGCCGCTGGCTCGCCTACCGTTTTACCGTGGACGCCGAACTCGCGCAAGGCGTCGGTGCCCAGGCTCATTCTGATTGAGGTCGTCGGCAAATTTAAGCCGGGAAGGCTAGCCGTGTCACCACAGTGCATGGCCACAACGCCCATGCTATCGAAGAGTGGCGCGCCCGAATCACCGGGCGATAGCGCGAGGTCGTGGAGTAAGTGTAAATTGTCACCGCGGCGCAACGGAGCGAGCAATCTGCCTTCCTGAACTAATGGATTGGGATCGGCGCTGAGACTGCCCAGATGCAGCGGGTAACGAACGGCATATAGGGTTTCTTGAGGTTTGGCTGCTTTTTCGAAAATAACCGGCAAGATCGCAGCGGCATTTTCCGGGGCGATTAAATCGACTAATATTAGCGCAGCATCATATTTGACTAGTTCTCCCTGGCGCGAGAAATTAGGGTGAATTTTTACCTTTTTGATTTCGTAAACATTGCCTGACGCCGGAAACTTGACAATCATGTCTTGGGCTTTGTTCAAGTATTTTTCAACCACATGTCCGCAAGTGATTAACTGCCCGGGACCAGCCAACCATGCCTGCCCGAGGGGAACGAGTTTATTTTCTTCACGATGTAGAACGTGGGCTAAAGAATCCCCATAGACCTCGGGATGGTCGGGGATGGCTGTCACGTTTTTGCTAAGTTGAACTCCAGGCATCAGTTAAATAGTAAACTGTTCCAGGAGTTTGGGCAGGGATTATGCAGGCAATCAATAGCGAATTGCAGCAAATTTTACTGCTTGCACCGGAGTGGGAATCCATCTGGCGGCGAGTGGCAGAGTCTGGCACCGCTGCTGGTGATATTGGCTATGAGCTGGGGCGCGGTACGGCTCAGTCTTTTTGCTTCTTTCAGCAATTGGGCGGTAAATCGGTCTATGCCAAATTGTCGACGATGGGCAAAGACCGAGAACAGCTCATGAAGCCGATTCGCGACCTGTATTTTTTGCCGCTTTCCAATAAGATGTTTCGCTCGAACGTCAGTTTGCGCCGTTTTTTTGGTGAAAAACGAATGCCGCCTGACGAATGCAAAAGCCAGCAGATGTCCATGGCCGTTGAACTGTCTCTCAAGCTGGAAACGGCTCTGCGTAAGCATTTAGGCGAGAAGAGCCAGGATGGCTTCAAAGTCATGCTGCCGGCGTACATTCAAAGCTCTGTTAACAACGCGGTAATCGATTACATAAAAAACGAATCCCACTGGGAGCGGCAAACTCTGCCCGATTCCTATGGCGACGGCGAAGAAGAAAGTCCGATCGAAAAAACTGCGGACGATTTGAGTCGTGCCCCCGAACAAGTTGTTCTTTCTAAAGAGAAAGTGCTCCATTTGAACGATCTGCGTGCTAAGTTGGGCAGTCTCTTAAAATCTGCTCCAGCTGCTGATCTCTCCCTGACTGTGGTGGACTGTTTGTTCGGTTTGGGATTGACTGAATATTCCACGGCTGGCGAAGAAATGACGATGCGTGAATGCTGTGACAAGCTCAAAATTGAAGGTGAGACGCAGGCGAGAAAGATTGCTCGCTGTCAGGTGCTTCTGGATAAAGGTTTGGATAATATTCGCCAGGTTTTGCGTGCCGAGATGCCGGCAATCGCCCAGTGTTGGCAGATGGAGATCAACGTCAATGTAGCCTCCAGGCGCGATCTCAATCATCAGCTCGACTTGACCGAGGGTGAGATTCAGCGCCTGGTAGTGAGCCGGCAATACATTCAGCTGAGTGAGTTGGTCGAGCGGCTAGTGGTCAAACCGCCACGGCTGCCTGAACTGATCGAGAAAGGCGCCGTAGCTGCGTTCGTACCTGTTGACGTCAATTCTGCCACAGTCAGGGATCTGATTGATGTGCTTGGTCTATCCAAGGAAACAGCCCAAAAACTGGTTTCGTTGAGACCGTTCGAGCGCCTGCAGCAACTCGGACAGCGAAACCTTATCTCTGAACACGAAATCGGTCGCCTGGTCGAGCGCGGCGCGGTCCTAAAAATGCCCACTGGTGCAGACGCCCGCTCTGATCTAAATCAAGCCGACCAGGCGGCGCTTACCAGTTTAGGCATGGAGTCTGATAAAGCGGCCCGAATTTTGCGAGCCTGTCCTTTCGGCAGCTGGGCTGAGGTTGAGGAATTTATAGGAGCTGATGAGTCCAGTTGGCGAATCATCAGGAATAATTTTCGTCTGGGCGTCAAACCCGCCTAAAAAACAGCAGTCGCCTGTCAGGCTCATATGAACGGGTCTCACGGACCGCGGTGGGGAGGGAAATGGTAATGACCAACAAAATTGAAATCAGTCCAGAGATTGCTCGGCTGGCTCAAATCAGATCGAAAGCCGTAAATTTGTCTTTTTCACGACAAATGGCGCGTTGTATTGCCGAGCAGGCCATTCTTTCTCTCGATCCCGAACTCGATTTTTTACTCGACGGCGAATCTAGCCTGGCTGAAGTGGATGCCATCGCGCGAGTCGTGGACGTCAATGATATCGTCGTCAATTCGCGTCACATCGATATAGCATTGCTCGAAAACGGCAATGTGCGCTTACCGGTTGCTCTGGTGAATACAGCGTACGGCAAATGTGGTTCGCTGATTGTGCAGATGTTCGATACTACATCCGGTGCAGTCATCGGTCACGTCGACGCCGGCACCTGGATTGCCGCATCAGAAGTCGATGCCAATGCGCAATTCATTGTTCTGCCATTTGTCCCTGCCTCATTCGATTTGGCAAGATGTTTGCAGCGCGTCGAAGCGGAGGTGCCGGTGTCGTCCGGTTCGCCCGGCAAACAAGAGGCTAAAGCTGAAGACTACGTCAACTTTTTGCGCAATCGACAAGCGATGCCATTGGAGAGGCAGCGCCAGGTGATTGATGCCGCTATCACCAGTCAGTCCGTGCGAGAAAACCTGACTGCCATCAGTGGTGTCGTTCCCGATCAGCTGCCGCGCGTCCTGCGCCAATCGGGAGTCTGGGAGGCTCGCATCGACTTGATTGTGGCCAGATTAACGGAAAAATTCAAGGCAGTTAAGCCGGCTGAAATCGAAGCCGTGGTTCGATCGGTCGGAGAAAAATTTGGTGGTCAGCCCGAAGCGAGCCATTTCAAGCAAGAATTGATCAAGTCACTAGCCAAGCAGGAGCTCAAGCTCAAGTTCACTCCCGAGCTGCGGGCTGCAGCCGATGCGATTATCGATCGGGTGGCCGCCGGCAAGAGATCCGTAGACGCCGTCAAAGACTTCGTCAAAAATCAGGTGGCTGTAGAAATCGCCGCCATGATCAAAGAAGCACGTAAGGATGTGCATAATTTCGCTCAGGCCTCGGCCGAAGAATTCGGTTTTGCCTTTCAAAAGCTCGCATTACAGCCTGCCTATGCCACTCATAGTCAGAGCGAAACATCTGGTGTCGACGATGTAAACGAGGCTTTGATTTTGATGGAAGCCGGGCAATTAATGGAAGAACTCAACGAGATTGAACTTTAGAATCAAGGCATGCCAGAGCGCACCGTACAGTTAAGTTGTGAGTGTCCCCATTGTGGGCAGCAAATTCCAACTGGGGTGCGTTTCTGTTTGGATTGCGGCGTTGCCGTCAATGCCATGGAAAAGCCAGTTAAACGCATATGTTCGCACTGCAAGGCGGCTGACACGTTCAGTGTTTCATTCTGCGTGGCCTGTGGTCGCAAGATCGAGACGCAAACGCCAATCTCAAAGAGAAAGACCGGTTTCAGTTGGCAGACGGATGGCAAAGCTGCAGTAGCGGATTTGATCGAAAAACCACCGCCCCCTCCTCAATTTGCCGTTTCACCGCTTCGCATTTTTGCCGTGATGGCAGCAGGTGTGATCACTGGTGCGCTCGCCGCCTTGGCTCTTTCAAGCAGCTCGATCTGGAGTTTTGCACTCGAGCGTGCCCATTGGCCGCGCCAGGGTTTGGTGGTCTATGCCCAGCCACCTCTGGCTAAAGTGGCATTGGAAGAAGAAGCGACTGAGCGGATCACAATCGCGCAAGTGCACGCTGACGGCAGTCTCAAATTCAAGCACA
>CAJCHQ010000514.1 GCA_903970295.1 Bryobacterales bacterium | reverse complement strand
CGTGGCCGGCTTCGGCGCCAGCCAACTCGCTCAAATGGTCCATCACTGGCTCGACCCAGACACAATTCGCAGGCTCTGGCTGCCTCTCAACGGTGACCTGTATGACTCAAATCCCTTTTATGGATTTTTGATCACTTGCTGCTACGCAGTCGTTGCGACAATTGCCTGCGTGCGTATTTTGGCTGGCTGTGCCTCCTGGCGCTGGGTGATGTTTCTTTTTGTCTGGTGCGCAGTCAGTATTGCGCCAATCTTTCAGCTGTGGGGGCTTGGTTATAACCTGGAAGGGGCGAGATTTTATTTTTTCCTGACCATGCCAATGAGTTTGATCATTCCGATCTTGCTCTTCCATCCGGCGGGCAGTTCTGAGCTGGAATCAAGGCCGATGGATGGGAGGAAAAATTGGTCTCATTTGGATTTGCAAAAAGCTTTGTACCTGACCGGGGTCAGTGCTAGCTTGGCTTTATTAGTGCTTCTTCAGAAGGCAGCCTGGCAGACGAACATGCTCTGGGTGCACGCGGGCAAAGAAGTGAAAAGATTGTCCGCAGCTTGCCAGGCTCTGGTAGTTGAGCACCCGGGACAGACAAAATTCGTCATTCTCGGCATTCCTACTGATTTGTCCGGTGCCCATATGATTTTGAATGGCACTACATTTGATACCGTTATGCGTCCCCCTTTCAGCAAAGAGAATTATGACCAGCGTCTGCTTAATTGCAGTGCCATACTCTATAGCCCGGGTCAATACGTCAATGGCAGCCAATTGCGCTGGTTGCTCACTCGCCCCGACGTCAGTGGTCCATATGTCTGGTCGAGAGGAAAGCAAGCCCTGCTTAAATTTGAGTACGGGCAGCGGACGAACGCCACAACTAGACAGGGTGCGGATAAGCCGGCATCCGTGATCAGACTCGATGCCGATGGTGGCTCTGTTCGTTGGCAGGCTGCTAGCCACGCAACCAGTTCCGGCGGCCCGGTCTTCAGTTTGAATAAGACCAATCCTTTGAATTATCAAATACTGCAATTCGACATCCAGATCAATTCGCCGTATCCGCTCAGTGGTCGTGTCACCTGGTCTGGAACCGGTCAATCCACAACGTCCGCCGACCAATCGTCACCAACTTCTTCTGCCGCCGAAATTGCGTCTGCGCCTTACACTTTACCCGGCACAGCTAAACCAGACAAATTTGAAACTGTCACAGTCAATTTAGGGCACTACTGGCGGTGGTATGCCGAGGGTAATGTTCGAGACCTTCAGATTGACTTACCTGCCGCTAGCAGTTGTGTAATACGCAATGTGCGCTTGCTGCCAGCCTCTCTCATGTCGCCTTCGCTTTCCATCAAGTCTCCGCAGGGAGCTTCGGATACGCCTTTTTCGGCGTCAATGGCGGCAGCTCCGATCGTGCTCCACCTCAACGCAACCACTGCTCCCTACGACGTTGATAGTCCCACTGCTCCCTGCGACGTTGACAGTCCCACTGCTTACTACGATGTTGATAAACGTACAGCTGCCGGCGCCGATAACGACCGTATCGGCGTCGGTGCGATTCAATCGATAGCGCTAGAAATCGGACGCAGAGACTACTTCTTCGACAATTTCGACGCCGCAGAAGTGAGCGCAGTGGCCGAAACGAAGGTGTACCCCATCGGCAGCCAAAACATATCGCTCGATCCCAAAGCCAACCCTTATATCTTTAGTGGTCCGGGTTTCTATCAGTTACGTGTTCGTTATCTCAATCGTGCCGGTAAAAGTATAGGGTTGCCATCCGACCCGGTCACTGTCCACGTCAGCCGCTGACAATCTGATGCACGTGCAAAGATCAGTGTCGTTCTTTGAGCTAGCAGTCGAGCGGCGGCACGTCTGCTCGGATACAATGCAGTTAGCGTAGTTTGGAGCCTATGATGCCGGCTCGGACCCAAAAAGCTTTTTCTAGTCTCACCGCCTCGAGTCTGACCGCCTGGGGTCTGACCGCTTCAATTTTATTGATGCCAATCACGGCGAGATGTTCATTCGCTGCTCCCGCCTCTCCTTCCCTGGTTGATTTTGAGCATGCGCAAACACTTTATGCGGCTGGAGATGCCGCCGACTCGCTCAAATATCTCGATGCTTTCTTGCGAGTAAATCCGAACGATGCCTCTGCGCATTATCTGAAGGCGAATTGTTTTGTTTTGTTGAAGCGCTTGCCCGAGTCCGTGACCGAGTACGCGACAGTTGAACGATTGCTGCCCAAATCTAAGCTGGCTGCCTACGCTCAAATGGCGAGAACGCGCATCAATGCCATGCCTGTGACGCGAGGTGAGGCAAGAGCCTTGAGTAGTAAGCGCGCTCCTGATTCTGACTCGGAGACAACCGATGATGATGACGACGAAAACGTAGCCCCTGACCAAGCCAAGAATTCTAGTGTTTCAACGTCGCTGCCGGCCAATACAATCGAAACGATTCGCAAGCAAGCGGCGCAAGCCAGGGCGCGCCAGGCTGAGATCGGACGGGCGGAAGCAGAGGGCGAGATCGAGAAGGCCAACAACCAGGTTAAATCTATGCAGGAGCGAGTGGCTAGAGAAGGGGCTCATGGGCGCAATGGTACAGAGCCGACGACGATGTCTGCCGAACAATCAGAAGCTGTGCGCGGTCAGACTTCTCAGACCGCTGAACGGTTGCGCCAGCAGGGACAGTGGAAAGCAGAGATAAAGCAATGGGAAGCGCAAGAGAAAGTGAACGAGTTGAAGGAGCAGGCGGAAAACTTAGAGTGGAGATTGCTGCACGAACCGGTCGGACCAATCAGTGACGTCAGGCTTAATCCGATCGGCACGAATCTGTATACTCGAAACTACGCGAGTGTACCTTCCCGACTCGTGCCTATGCATGCCCAGGTAAAAAGTTTGCCGTCCACAAGCGGCGCGCTTCTTGAAACATCTGGCTCTGTCCGCCAGTCACCGGCGACGAGTAGCAGTCAACAAACGAATGCACAATTGAATTTGCGAGCTGGTTCAGCCAAAGGCAAAGGTATTGGCGCACAGCATGCAGTCACCACAGTCAAAGGTCAGGTCGTGCGACCCTAATTATGATTGAAATTCGTGTCCCTCTTCAAATTCACGAGGATGTGCAACGTCTCAAGATCGAGGATCCTCGTTTTGCACCGATCTATGAGGCTATCGTTGCCTATCAAGGCTTTGTGCTTGCTCATGTCGGACCGCTTCCCTGGGATAATTCTCCCCAGCAGGCACCAATGCAGCTTTGCTAATGAGACTGACATGAGAATGTATGGGCACTAGGACTGGTGGCGCCAATGACGAAATAGTCCAGCTAGTCTACCTTCTGCCGGCCACCAGACAGAATCCCAACCCTGGCAATTTTGCCAGTATTTCTGAGCCTGACGGTCGAGATGTTGCATAGTGTCGCTCAGTTTTACCCGCAGCAACTCGATTTCTGCATCTTCTATTCCTGTCGGTACAAAAATCGGTTCGCCGTAAATAAACACGTGCGGTGTTCCCCAGAGCGGACCCATAAATTTATCCCAGCCCCAAAAGTGCCAGTGTGAGCGAGATGCGCAAGTGAACGGAATGATGGGCAAACCGGTCAGCTCGGCCATTTTTATAATGCCTGTTTTGATTTCGTAAATCGGGCCGCGCGGCCCATCGACGACAACAACCGGATACTGGTTCGACTTGGCCGCTTTGATCGTTTGCATGGCGCCTTGAACCGCGCCGCGTCCGGGAGAACCACGGGTGATCGAGAAGCCTAATTCCATCAAAGCGCGGGCAATGATTTCGCCATCCCGGCTCTGACTGATGAGAATTGATAGTTTGCGGCGGTCTTTGAGGATGTGCAAAAGCCCGACGATGCGACCATGATAGACAGAGAAGATTGCCGGCTTATCGCCATTCAAGAATGGCCGGGCAGCGGGAGCGACGATTTTCGTCACGTTGTAAGAACGGCCGAAGAAGTCGCTGCCATAATTACAACACAATGCAAGTACAGTCAGGCGCCATCCGTCCAGCAGGGGGATTTTGTTGATGACGTTGCGCAGACGAAATTTAGCCATAAGTGCAGCACCAGATCCTAATGCAAACCGTATGTTTGCTTCAGGATGTTGTAGGGCGCTTTTTGCGGCAGGACAAGGTCGTCTTTGCTGATGATAAATGTCTGTTCGAGCGCAAATCGGCCCGATAGAACCGAATGGCTGACCATGTCTGTGAACACCAACCAGGTCGAATTAGGAGGGAATTCCCAGCGGTCCTTGCGGCAGCTCTTCTGAAATTCCTCGTTCTCTTTGAGAAAATTATGGAATTTCATCATCCAGTCATCATACGGAGAAGTGCCGCTTCTCTTCAGTCCCAGCATCTTTGCCACGGACGTTATCAAGCCTTTTTGATCGCTTTGTTTTTGATCGAATGGCAAAGGCGGCGCCACCTGATTTCGAAAAGTTTTGACCAGAGCTTCGCAGGTGTCTGATGTTTGCCAAATGCGATTTTCACTCGGGTTGAGATTGAGGAAAGTACGCAGGATCCGGTCACCGTATATGGGGCGAGTGGGAAATGAATCGACATGCAATAGATCGTTGCGTGCCCGCAGTCTCATTTTGCGGCCCTTCTCTTCGATCGGCCGAAAAGTGGCAAAGTCAGGCTTCCAATTGCGGGAATAGGGGGCGAGAAAATTTTCGAGAAAAGAATATACCTGATGATGAAAATCGGCCATGATCGCGCGCAGTTGCTCGAGCTCTTCGGCATTGGAGCGGTCCATGCCGGTGACCTTGTCCTGAGCCGGTCGATAGGCAATGTTTTTGAAATAATCGGCACTGTGCTGTTTTTGTGCAAGCAAGAATTCGCGGTCGGCTGGAGCCAAAGAAAATGGTGTTTCTGGGAAATAAATGATGCCGCCTTTTTCTAAAAATT
>CAJCHQ010000513.1 GCA_903970295.1 Bryobacterales bacterium | reverse complement strand
CGGATCTCACGCAGTACATTTTCCACATCGGCGATTGATTGTTCCAGGTTCACTTTGGTTCTGCCCGGTCGGAATTGGTCATTGCCAAATCCTCGCAGTTGCACAGAATAAGTGGACATTTCTCTCTGAGACATAATTTGGGCAAAATTCGTGAAAGACTCAGAGCACAATGACATCCCATGCACGCAGACGAGTATGCATTGCGGGTCACCGTTTTTGGCACACCAATACAGTCCGTCTGAGCCAGCGATATTAAAAGGCTTGCCGGCATTGACGGTTGCTACTGAGCTGTCCAACCGAGTTGTATAAGTTACGCCGCCTGTTTCGACCATTGCCGATTGAGCCGGGGGTAAGGTTACCGTGAAAGCCGCGAGGCAGGTAATAAATGATGCAGCAAGTGACAGTTTTCGGGGCTCTTTCATATCGGTATCTCTTATTTAGATGGCTTATTTACGTTTGGGGGCGAGAACCGCATCGGCTTGCGGATTTATGTGTCCCGTCTCGGCTTCGAGAGCCATGGCTTGAGTTCTGTTCTGTCCTGGCAGAATCGCGTCATTATTGAGCAACTTCTGAGTTTCTGGCATGACCTGGTGCGGTGGGGCATCATCAACGCTTCTGCCCCACGGACGATTGGTGCGAACTGGGTGAGCTATTTTGTTATGTGGTTTGACGGCTACTGAGTGTGACGAAGAACGCACGGCATAGCGATGCGCTCCGGCTCCGCGAATCTCCTGCATTTGAATCTTTGAGCCTGACGTTATGATCGGACTCGATTGGGCAAATGCGCCGGGTGTTAGAAGTGACAAGCTCGCCCCGGCGAGCAAAGCGCTCTTATTAACTGAATTGCTGAAAATTGTTTTGAATGCAAACATGATTGTAAATCCATTTTTTGTGTACCTGACATCTGGCTGCCGACGCGGTCATGCCTTCAATTGTTCCAGTGGGTGGGGTTTTCGCAGTTGAGGTTGAACTAGCTTTTCGGCAAAAAAAACTTCAGCTGCGCTAAGCACAACTGAAGTTGATATTTTTTGTCGATGCTCGATACTTATTGAACGAGCTGCGGCATAATCGGCATATCAATGATATGAACTATGCCATTGCTGCACTTGATGTCGGCTTCCACCACTCTAGCCTTGTCGACATAAAGATCTTCTTTTCCCTTATCTTTGCGCGTCGACAGCTTGAGGTCGTGACCTTCCAGAGTCTTAGCTGAGGTCATTGCTTCAAGAGCTTTGGCATCGAGACACTCACCTTTGAGGACGTGATACGACAAGACTTGTTTGAGCTTGGTCGGATTTCCAAACAATGTATCTTGGTCGGCTTGATTCAATTTTCCGAATGCTTTGTCGGTCGGGGCAAAAACTGTGTATGGTCCTTTGCCTTTGAGTTCGTTGTCCAGATTATATGCTGTGTCAAGACCATCTAAGAATCTGTGGAAGCTGCCTCGCACTCTCAGGGTGTTGATAACATCTTGAGTGCTGGCAGTGGACATCTTTCCTGCGGTAGTTTCATCTTTGGCTTGGCACAGGGTCGCGACTGTGCACGAAAGACCCGAGACTGCCAGAGCCAGGGCCATGAGCTGTAGGCGTGCTAACTTCATTTTATCCTCCAAGATCGCTATGGTTGTTGCTCAGTAGACTCGCTCGCTTTATAAAGGTTGCCGCAGCGGCGAAGGAATTTTGGAACTTCTCTCCTCCAAGCTCCATCTCTAGCGTCTGGATTACCGAGAAAAATATCAGGCGCTTGGACCAAGCGAGGAGAGACGATGAGCAACGAATATATCGAGGAATTCAATTCCTATCTGGCGGGAGAGATAAGCGCCGTGGAAACATTCAATCTGGCTCTACAAAAAGCCGCTGATGCGCAAATCGTACAGACTTTGCAAGATTGTAAGTTGTCACACACGCTGCGCGTCGTTGAATTGGAGCGATGCGTCCAGCAGCTAGGTGGCGCGCCCAGCCAGAGTGCTGGCATCTGGGGACCGTTCGCTAAATTCAATCAGGATAGCGCCGGCACCCAGAGAGATGCGGTTGCGCTCTTAGAACAGGCAGAAGCGGAGCGTCTCGTTAATTACGAGTCGCAGCGCAGTTTGGTCCAGGGACCAGTCTTAACGATGCTCGAAAATGAGTTGTTGCCAGCACAACATAAAACCCATTTGGCTTTGAGTGCTTTGCTCAAGGAATTGGATCCGATTCCTGACGGTGCCCACCAATAGCCGAGTCAGCGTACTCGCTGCTCTCAATAGTTATATCCGAGAAGACGTGCGTAATCAGGGTGTCTTCTCGGGGTCAACAATCACGCCTCGATTGATAAAGGAACAATTACACAGGCCTTCACGCCACAGCGGGAGCGCCACAGATCTAGGAAGGAAAACGATGGTCACAGCCAGAGAACAGAACGAACAAATAGTCTCACCTAAGAACATGATAGTCCTGGTGGTTGTCATTGCCGTGATTGGACTGATCGCGGCACTAATGGCCCACGCTCCCAGTCGCACTCAGACGGAAACTCATACGCAAGATGCAGGAAATGCCAGCGGAGCGAATAATAGTTTGACGACAGGACCTGTCACAGGCGCCGCAAAGTAACCAGACTTCGCGGCGTTAAATCACGGCTAGGTGAAGAGCTGCATAAGGCACAATCGGATATTGGTGGCATCCAGTAACTAGATCGCTGGACCGCTATCGGTCTAGTCACGAGGGAGGAAAAATCCAAATGAGAAATAAAAATCAAGTGAAAAAGAAGAACACACCGTTGACATTGGCTGATGGTCAGTTCGCTCAGGCGAAAATCAGATTAGCCTCACATCCGGAGACGACATCCGATGTTCTAAATCAATTAGCCGAGAAAGATCAACCTGTTGTGGCCGAGCGCGTCGCTGAAAATTCGCAGACTGCCCCCGATACATTGAAGAAGCTGTCGAATAGCGACTGCTCTGAAGTTCGCTGTGCTGTCACTGAAAACAAAAATACGCCCACTGAAATATTGCAACTGCTAGCAGCCGATGAGAATCCCGATGTTAGATATAAAATGGCTGAAAATCCGGAAACACCCGCTCCCATATTGGAAACTCTCAAAACCGACGAAAATCCATATGTGGTCGCACGCGCTCAGGAGACGCTAAATCAGATGAAAAGTCTTGCTCAACAAGCAGATGAGCTGCTCGTCGAAGAACGTTATGTCGAGGCGGAAGAAGTCTACATGAAATTAGTTGCTGGATTGCAGCAAATGCTTGGCGGACAGCATCATGAAGTTGGTCACGCTTTGCATAAGTTAGCCGCAGCCCAGACAGCTCAAGGGAAGACCGATCAGGCTCTGGCTAATGAGAAATTGGCTAATGCGATTCACGAGGCCGGCTGCCAGGCCCAGTGACCTTATAATTGCCAACTCTCAAGTTGGCAGTGCTGCGTAAAAAAACGCGCAAAGAGCAGGCTCTTCTCCAGTCTGCTCTTTCAATTTGCCTTGAATGGGCTGGTTGGTTTCAGTGGACTCCTGGCTTGTGCCGACATCAAGTGAAAGAGAAGAGCAGATCGAAATCGACCTGCTCTCCTTATGTGTTGTTGGTGGACAGTGTCAGATTGGATCTAGCTGACTTTAGCCAGCGGGGGGCGTGGTTTTTTTTCCTCCGGCACGATTTCGCGATCAGACATATTCGGGAAGATCTTCTTGCGATTGCGGAACACCAGTATTGCGGCGATAGGCGTGCCGATCGAAATGGCGATAGTAGCTAAGACAATCGCGCCGAGCACGGTGGCGAGCAAAACCTTCATTTGAGCCAGTTCCGATCGCACTTCATTCAAAGGTTCAGCCACATTCACGAGCGGTTTCTGCAACTTTTCAATCGGTGGTCTGAGAGCTTCAATCGGCTCTTGCAGTTCGGTAATCTGTTTTCGCATGCCCTGAATGTCGCCTCGAACGCCAGTCATCTGGCTGCTCACGCCGGTGACGCTGGTGTTCATTTTTTCCAGTTGGCCTTGCATGCCGCCCATCTTAGTTTCGACGCTGGTCATGCGCTTTTGCAGACCAAGCATGGGTGGGCTAAGCCCAGCAATGGGACCTTCTAATTTCATGATTTGTTGTTGTAACTGAACGCTGTTGCGCTCCAAGCGCACAACTGGGGCCAACAACTTTTTGATCGGATGGAAGCCCTTAATAGGCGGCTCTTCCGGTGGTGGCACTAAGTTCTTAGGGTCGACCTTGACGCCGGGAATTCTGTTCACGGCTTTAGCTGTACTTTTATTGATGCTGCTGTCTTTCTCGGTCACTTTGACTGGTTTTTCATCTTTGTTAAAGCCGGTTTTTTTGCCTGTCGTGGCCGGTGCACTCGACTCCACAGTGGCAGCCGGAGCTGAGTTAGCCGTGGCAGCCCCATCCACTGTGGGCGACGCAGCTCGGGCTGCACCAGTGCCTGGGGCGGCACCGTTTCCGTCGCCCGATTCAGTGTCGGCAAAAGTTATAACCGGGCTAGCCAGCGCCAGCGTAGATGTGATCAGCGTTGCTAGCATCAGGTTGGCGTTCCTGAGTGGAACTGCCGACCGAACGTCATTTTTCGCTTTGTATAGACGCATTTGATTTGCCCTCTCGTTTCGGTTCCTGACCAACGACGCCCGCCTCCGAGTATGGTTCCTTCTCGTCAATAAATAATCACAAACCAGCTTGTGAATGATCAGTTGTCAATCTCTGCTGTTGGGCTCCGGCTAAGACTTTCCGCCATATTAATGTGTTGACAACAAGTGATTTGGGTATGTAATATCAGCCGCACTGACGCGAGCGGGCCGCTCGCATTAGTCGAGTTTGAGCGGTTATTTGTTGCATACGGACGAGGAATATCCTGAATGGCGAAAAAAAAATTGTGGCTCAGCAGTCGGTACGCCTTCTTATTGAGCCTTTCGCTTTGTTCTTCGCCATTAGCTCAGTCGCAATCTATGCAGTCGTCGATGCAGTCGATCGCGTTTAAAGGCGGTGACGGCCAAGCTCTAGCTGTTCCTGCTCAAACTGTTTCTGATTATTTGGCCGAGGTCGCGCCTGATGGTTTGTACTGTTGGCCAGCCAATAAACTACCTGTGAAAGTGTTTTTTCAGGTATCAGATGCGGTACCATATTTTCATCCATCGTTTGTTTCTGTTCTCAAAAATTGTTTCGACGAATGGTCGACGGCCTCTGACGGAAAGCTTGGTTGGATTGAGACAACAGATGAGGACGGGGCAGACATAATTGTTCGCTGGAGCGCTCAACCGAAAGAGCGCCCAGAGGGCACAGAAGGTGGGTGCACCAAAACTTACGCGCAGCTCAACACGACAACCAACAGAGGCATTATTCGCAAAGCTGAAATAACACTCCTGACCCGCCTGCCAAACCGCGAGTTTGCTGAGGATGAAATACGCAAGGCCTATCTGCATGAAGTCGGGCATGCTTTCGGCATAGCCGGACATTCGCCCAACCGCAGTGACATTATGTATTTTGCAGTCAACAAACAACATGGTCCGCATCTCGAAGATCGCGATAAAGCGACGATCAATCATCTCTACAGTGACTACGAACTTCTTAAAACTGTTGTCGGCAGCGGACCCTCGCTCGCCAAACAAGGCTCGTGACGAATTGTCCCTAACAGTTACAAAGTTTTCTTCTCCTTCTCTCTCGCTTCCCGAATCCGCCGTTTACAAAATCAGCGACTTAGTCGACCAGATTCCCGCCCATCCAAGAGGATCCGCATGAAGAACAATACAAAAACCAATTTGATCGCAATCGCTTTAGCCATGGTCGCTCTCTTCATATTGGCTGGTCTGGGTGTGTTCAACAAACGGCCAGTGGTTCCGTCCTTCGCAGCGAACCAATCAACCATTGCTGCTGCGCCGCGTCCGAAGGTTGAGATTTCAACGATCGAGCCACCTTTTGGTCGAGTCGATTCCAGCAATCCAATTGACTGGCCATTCTGGGTGATACTCGCTTTATCTGGTTTTGCCGTCGGCGTGGTTTTGTGGCGCGGTGGTTTACTGAACCGATTGCCAGGAGTCGAAGTCTTTACCCCAATCGATGCAGGTTGTGAAGGCAAGCCGGAAAATCGTCGCACCTTCGACGATATTGCCGGATGCGAAGAATCGATAGCCAAACTCAAGCGCGTGGCCAGCTGGCTGGAATCGCCGGAGTGGTACGAGCAATTCGGGGCCAAATTGCCCAAGGGGATTCTGGCCGTCGGTCCGCCCGGAACTGGAAAAACTCTCTTAGCCCGGGCCCTCGCCGGTGAAGTCAATGCCAACTTCTTTTCTGTACACGGATCTAGTTTCGTTGAGATGTTCGTAGGCGTGGGAGCCCGCAGAATCAGACGCTTGTTCGCAGCGGCCGTTTCTGCCCACAAGCGCACAGGCAAGCCCTCGATTATTTTCATCGACGAGATTGATGCTATCGGCAAGAGACGCAGCTCAGGCGGCTCCGGCGCTGACTCGGAACGAGACCAGACCCTGAACCAGTTACTTGTGTGCATGCAGGGTTTCGACCCCAGCAAAGGCATTGTCGTAATGGCTGCCACCAATATGGTCGACTCATTAGACGAAGCGCTGACGCGGCCAGGGCGATTCGACTATCAAGTCAATGTCGACCTGCCAGATACTGTCGGTCGAGAAAAGATTTTCGCCATCCATACTAGAAATTTGCGCTTAGCTTCGAACGTCAAGCTGCGCGACTTCGCTATTCGCACCCCGCAATTTTCGGGCGCTGATATCGAGCAAGCCTGCAATGAAGCTGCGATTGCCGCTGCCGAGCGCATTGAAAAATCGATGAACGGCAGACCAGGAGCGATTACTGATGCAGACAAAGTTGTCTCGGTCGAAGACTTCGATAAAGGTATCGACTATGTTCAGTTTGGCGATCCGATGCTTTCTCGTGCACGCAGCATGTCGGAATGCGACAAGCGCAACACAGCCTTCCACGAAGCCGGTCACTGCGCGGTACAACAAGCACTGCAGGGATATGGTGCCGACCCGATCACCAAAGTGACGATCGAGCCGCGCACAAAGTCACTTGGCTCCATGCAAAGCCATGCTGAGGGCGATCGCTACATCTATACCGAAGAGCAACTGCTCGCCCGCATCATGACGGCTATGGGTGGCCGGATTGCCCAAGAGCAATTTCTCAACCGGCGGGACACCGGAGCTGCTAACGACTTCGAGCAAGCAAGCAATTTAGCCCGCCTGATGGTGACTGAATTCGGGCTCTCCAAGTTGGGACCGATTCTGGTCAAACCTGGGGACCCTGCACGTCACCCGGGCGATCAGTTAGCCAACGAAATCGACAACGAATGGCGCCGCATCGTCGATGAATGCTATCGTAGAGCGACTGAAATGGTGCTTGAAAATGGACGCCGTGTGGAGCGGGTCGCTGACGCTCTTCTATCCGAGCAGACGATCTTGTCGGACCGTTTTCTCGAGCTCTGGAACATGGACCAGGCGCTGTCTAAAAAGGTCAAAGTCGAGCAGGATTCGGACACTTTTCTGTCCTGTTAAACGAATCTTTCACACCTTGCCTCCAGGCGACGACTAATATCTGGCAATCAGCCGGAATCAGCCTTTGCCTGGAGAATTTCAATAATGACCGCAGATAATCACAGGGTTAGCACCACAGAAGTTCAACACCCTGTGCAAACCCTGCAAGGTTCAGACCAGGTCGTCTCTACACCGCAGAGCGTTGAGCAAGCTGGTGCTTTGCAGAAAATGCAGGCAGAAGTAGCTGCCAGCGCAGCCCGCCCGCCGCAACAATCTGATTTCATCAAATTTGCCGAGTTGCTGCCGCATATGACCGTTGGTACCACAGTCAATTCCGAGAATTTTGCTAGCACTTTTGGCAGTCAAGATGCGGCTGTTCTCAACTCTCTCGGATTGCAAAGCATCACTGATGGCAAGAACGACCTATTTCAAGCACAATTCGACAATGGCGGCAGCATACCGTTTGGAGCCGACACTCTCGAGTTTTCGAAGAATGTTCAATTCGATCTCAAGAGCACAAGCGCCGGGATCGAACTCTACGGTATCAAAGGATTGAAGGGCAAGGAGGGATCGATAAATCCTACCCTCAGTCGCATCGAGATCGCACCGGAGGACCAGCAGGCGAAGTCATGGAAGGTCAATGTCACCGGCAAAGAATTGATGGTCTCAGGGACGCAGACGCTCGAGGTCGCTGATAGTCCGGCGAGCTAGTGCAGCTAAAGGTCGGGGCTAAATTTTGCCGATGTTCTTGCAACCGACTTGGGCTGCGCTGCCCGATTTTGCAGATTAATCAGCGACAAAGCGCTAAATCGGTCCACAAGTGGTTATAGTGAATAATGGCTAAGGTTTTTCTGGGGTGTTATGGCTGGAAGCAGCCTGATGACCCAGTCTCATTGCAACTGGAGATAAATTATGACGGAAGCAATCATTTACGATGCAGTCCGCACACCGCGTGGTCGCGGCAAGGCGGGCGGGGGGCTACGCGGCGTCAGTCCAACTCATCTCGGAGCGGCTGCGCTCAAGGCTTTGCGGGACCGTAACCAACTGCATACAGCGCTTGTTGATGACGTGGTATTCGGCTGCGTCGAGCCAGTCAAAGATCAGTCTGCCGATATCGCCAGAGCCAGTGTTCTTGCTGCCGGCTACGCCCAATCAGTCTCCGGCGTGCAAATCAATCGGTTTTGCGCTTCCGGGCTGGAAGCCTGCAATATGGCCGCAGCCAAAGTCATGTCTGGTCAAGCCGGACTGTGTGTGGGCGGCGGCGTGGAGTCGATGTCCAGAACGGCAATGGGATCCTCGGGCATGCCGCTGGCTACCGATCCCGAGCAAGCAATTCCCGTCCACTTCGTACCTCAGGGCGTTTCCGCCGATTTGATCGCGACACGCGAGGGTTACACCCGACTGGAGCTGGACGAATTTGCCGTAACTTCGCATCAGCGCGCCGCTAATGCCTGGAAAAACGGTTATTTCAAAAATTCGGTAATTGGCATCTATGACGAAAACGGATTGCCGATTTTGCAAAACGATGAAAATGTTCGCCCCGATACATCGGTCGAAGGCTTATCTAAATTGCAGCCGTCATTCGAGAAGCTGGCGAAAATGGCCGGCTTCGACTCAGTCGCTATACAGCGATATCCGGAAGTCGAATTGATCGAGCACCTTCATCACGCGGGCAATTCGAGTGCGATTGTCGATGGCGCAGCGGCTGTCTTGATTGGTACCCTTGCCGCCGGCAAAGAAGCAGGTCTGAAGCCCCGAGCGCGCATTCGTTCTTTTGCTTCAGTCGGCACCGAGCCGACGATCATGTTGACCGGGCCGGTCGAAGCCTCTCTGAAAGCCCTCAAAAATGCCGGTATGAGTGTCAAAGATGTCGACCTCTGGGAAATCAACGAAGCCTTCGCTTCTGTCGTTCGCTATTGTATGGATCATCTGGATGTTCCTCACGACAAACTCAATGTCAATGGTGGGGCAATCGCCATGGGGCATCCGCTTGGTGCTACCGGAGCCATGCTGCTCGGCACTGTGCTTGATGAATTGGAGCGGCGCAATTTGCACACCGCTTTGATCAGCATGTGCATCGGCGCCGGTATGGGTGTGGCCACTATTATCGAGCGTATATAGAACTAATCGCATTGCTCGCGCAGTTAGCCAAGTGGTGCCATTTATTATTAAATCGGGATTGCATATTTATAGGAAGGAAAATAAATGACTTCATCGATCAACTCAGTCATTGATAACGACGGAATCGCGGTTCTTACCTGGGATCTGCAGAACTCGCCAGTAAACAAATTGAACCAACAATCGCTGGCTGATTTTCATGCGGCATTGCAGGCCGCAGTGGAAAACGAGAAAGTAAAAGGTATTGTTCTCGCCTCGGCTAAACCAGACTTTATCGTTGGTGCGGATCTGGCCATGCTGCAGGACATGCGTTCGAAAAGCGCCGCCGAAAGTTTCGAAGAAGTGATGAAATTGAACAAACTTCTGCGCTACATGGAGACTTGCAAAAAGCCTGTCGTTGCAGCCCTGACCGGGTCGGCTCTGGGTGGCGGTTTAGAAGTAGCTCTGGCTTGTCACTATCGCGTAGCGGCTCAGAATCCGAAATTGAAAGTCGGTTTCCCGGAAGTGAAGCTCGGCATTTTTCCTGGCGCTGGTGGCACTCAAAGACTGCCTCGCCTGGTCAAATTGCAAGAATCGTTGCAGCTTCTGACCGAGGGACGTCTGGTTGGACCTGACGAAGCTTTGCAATTGGGGATCGTTCATAAAGTGGTGGCACCAGAAAAAGTGCTCGACGACGCCAAGGATTATATCAACGCAGGCGGTTCAGCCGAGCAGCCCTGGGACCAGAAAGGTTTTCGTTTGCCCAGCGGCGAAGTACACAGCCCTCGCGGTTTCGAAACATTTACTGGTGCCAATGGCTTGCTCAGTCAATTGACATACGGAAATTACCCGGGACCCAGAGCCATTCTCGAATGCGTGTATCATGGGCTGCAGCTCGATGTTCTGGAAGGCTGCACTTTCGAGGCGCGCAAATTCGTGCACGTCGCTCGCTCCGATGTAGCGAGAAATATGATCCGCACTATGTTCTACAGCCTCAACGACGCCAATAAACTGAAAGACAGACCTAAAGATATTCCCTCGCATCAAGTCAAGAAGCTTGGCGTGATGGGGGCTGGTCTGATGGGCTCCGGTATCACATATAGTTCTGCATTGGTTGGCATCGATGTCGTTTTGATCGATTCGACGCAAGAGCTGGCAGATAAAGGCAAAGCCGCCTGTGCCAAGATTCTCGAGGGCGGGATCAAAAAAGGCAAAGTCACTGAAGAGAAAGCCAAAGCCATCCTCGATCGGATTCATCCGACAACCGATTACTCTGCTCTGAGCGATTGCTCTCTTGTGATAGAGGCCGTGTTCGAGGATCGAAAAATCAAAGGCGACGTCAACAAAAAAGTTGCCGAGGCCGTTGGTAAAGAGGCAATCATCGCCAGTAACACATCCACTCTTCCCATCACCTCGTTGGCTGAAGCGGTCACTCAGCAAGAGAATTTCATCGGCATTCACTTCTTCTCACCAGTCGATAAAATGCAGTTGGTGGAAATCATTCGCGGCAAGAAAACCAGCGAAGAAGCTGTAGCCCGCGCTCTCGACTACGTGCAGCAAATCAAAAAGACGCCGATTGTCGTCAATGACAGTCGCGGCTTTTATACAAGCCGAGTTTTTGGAACATACACGACAGAAGGCATCTATATGCTCACTGAAGGCGTGTCGCCGGCCCTGATCGAGAACGCTGGCCGCATGGCTGGAATGCCCATGGGACCTCTGGAAGTTGCCGACATGGTTGGTTTAGACACAGTGCAAAAAATAACGGCGGCGACAAAAGCCGATCTAGGCAAGGCTTTCGAAGGCGAAAAGCTCTATGAAATCGTCACCAAAATCGTGATTGATGAGAAACGCTCCGGCAAAAAGAACGGCAAGGGTTTTTATGATTATCTCGACAAACAAGAGAAACGCTTGTGGAAGGGCATCAAAGACCTGGTCGGTAAAGAGTCGAAAGAGGCCGAGCTGGTCGATGTTCAGGAACGATTATTGATTATCCAGGCGATCGAAGCGATCCGTTGTTTGGAGGAG
>CAJCHQ010000512.1 GCA_903970295.1 Bryobacterales bacterium | reverse complement strand
CAGAGAAGGAAACCTGGTACAAACGACCGGCGGTGATCGCCTGTTTTGTGGGAATCATGACCATAATTGCTAATATTGTTTTCTGGTGAAATATGCTCGATGTGCGGACGCCTATCGGCTGGCTCTTTATTGTTTATGGGTTGATGCTTGTTGGTTGGTCCTTTTTCCAGCCTGAGCTCACCGAATTGCAGCCCGGGCGGCAGATCAATCTGAACCTGTTCTGGGGCTTTCTCATGGGGATGTTCGGATTGCTCATGAAAATTCTGGTCTGGTTAGAGACCCGCCAAAAATCATAGATACCATTACTCAATCCAGATTGGAGAAGACAAAATGTCCACAAGACCTGCTCATTCTTTCAAGTTCATGCTTGTCGTGAGCCTCGCCGCGCTAATCGCTTTGATCGGCTTGAATAAAGCCTTAGCGGAGAACCAAGAAATCAAGCTTGGTGAGAAAGCACCAGACTTCACACTTCCGGCTCAGGATGGAACTTCGGTTTCATTGCACGATTTTGCCGGCAAACAGAACGTTGTTCTTTTCTTCTATCCCAAAGATAATTCGCTGGTTTGCACTAAAGAAGTTTGCTCCTTCCGAGACTCGTTTCAATCCTTTAGTGATGCCGGGGCTGCGGTTTTAGGAGTCAGTTCTGATTCGGAAAAATCTCACGAAGATTTTGCCGCGCACAACAAATTGCCCTACAAGCTGCTCAGTGACGAGCACGGCAAAGTGCGAAAACTTTACGGGATTCCGACTTCGATGGGGGTTTTGCCTGGTCGAGTCACTTATGTAATCGATAAAGCCGGCACTGTCCGCTTGCTCTTCAATTCGCAGCTCGATGCTCAGAAGCACGTCACCGAAGCCCTCAAAGTGCTAAAGGATTTAGAAAATGGTAAGCAACAAGGCTAACCAGCTCTGCTAATCTGTTCAACTAGTCAGTTGTGACTTTCGAGGTGCGTTTTTGAGCCAGCTTAGATTGATTTTGCCTGCCCTGGTCGGTTTTGTTCTTGCTTTGTCTGCTGCACCATGGGCGATGGCACACGACGAAGATCCAAAAGCCTGCACTTGCCAGGCTAAAGAAGATCCCACCAGCAAACCCGTGCGCAAGAAGCATCGCATCATGAAAGGTCTAGCCAAGGATCTGGGCACATCTTTTGGTGACATGGGCAAAGACATGGTTCTCGTCTTTTCCGTGCAAGACTACGACCCTTATGCACAACATTCACCACCGAAAAAGCCATACGTGATTGGCGAAGCCAGTTTTAATGACGGTTCCCGAGCCGATATAATCAAGTTTCCTGATAACAGCGTGCGCATCAAAGGCAGCGTCATGGATGGTACTTATCTCTGTCCTAATGCTACCGGTGGTGGCACTGTTTATTATCCGAATGGCGTCCAGGGGACGATGAAACGTTTGCCGAACAATGGTCTGGAGATTTTTCGACCCGATAAGACGACGACTACAATCACGAAGAACGGCGACGGCTCTTATCGGATCACTAACGATAAGACCGGTTACCTCGGTGATATCAATACCGATGCCAGCGGTCTCAATTACGAGTTTTCTCACAACAACTAATTGTGATTACTGCGCTGCATGACGATCTTTAGATAGTAATTGCGGACATCGACTGTCTTTGGATGAATCGTTCTGCCGATCGTCAAAAGATCGCGCAGGCCCAAATCACAGGCCACGAGAATAGCCATGGCCAGGTCGAGTTCATCGGCTTTGCTTTGTTTAGGAAAGTGCTCTTCGTTGACACCTGTCAGCGCGTTCCATATCGGTGTTCGACAATCAGCCGGGCGATTAGGTTCAATGCAATCGGCGAGAAAAACAACTTGAGAAAGGGTCGTCATCGCTACTTCGCCTAGTGTGTGCTGGGCAATGGCGTCCATAATCGTCTGGTTAGTCAACCCCAGCTCGACTTTTGCTATTTGCGCCCCGACTGGACCGTGCAAGAGGTGACCATTCTCTTCCTCTGCTGGATGCAAATGCAGCCCGAATTCTTTGGCTTGTCTTATCAGTTCGCGGTCTTTAGTTTCTTTGCAACAATCGTGCAGCCAGCCCGCCAGCTCGGCCATGAAGCCATCACAGCCAGTGCGCTTGGCTAATTCACGGGCTGAGTACGCTACTCCCTCTATGTGCTTGAAGCGGCGCTCTGAGACGCGAGTTCGCACCCATTCTTTTGCCGATTCCAAAGTCAAATTGGCCGGCACACCTTCAACTAGTGCTTTCTGGTTCGTCAAACAATTTACCCCGGTTAGTGATAGTCGGGGCGCAAGGGAATATGACCTCGCATATTGGAGATTGGCAATTGCAAATAGTGCCAACCGACCATGGCCAAAACCGAAGCGAGCATAAAGCTGATGGCAATCGGATGGACGTGGGCGAGGCGCGGATCGAGTGCGCTGATAGCCGGTTGCAGAATGAATGCGACAGGCATCATCAGATAGAAGCCGTAGCTGATTTTGCCGAAGTAGACCAGAACTTCGGTTGTGAATAAGGACCTGAGCACCGGGCTCGACGTGCGCCATAGACCAATTATCAATAGAGCAAAACTGACGGCGCTGATCGTCGCGTGATCTTTCCAGAGAACTTCCGGCCAGTAGCCGAGTTTGGCGTGCGACCAGACTTCGTAAGCTTGCAAACCGCCTTGCATAAACAATCCAGCCAGAAAGAACTTGGTGCCGCTGATGCGCAGAGCGATTTCGCTCTTGCTGTCGATATATCCGGCTAAGGCACCAATCATCAAGAACTGACCGCAGATCGGAAGTAATAGATAGTCAGGTGACCCGGCCCGTGTGTGGGCGCTCGTGTATGTGGCAAGTACGGAGAGGAAAGTCAGACAGGTGAGCATGGTCATGCGCATGCGGTTCGGCGTGCCAAGAAGTAAAAGCGGGAAGAGCAAATAGAACTGCACTTCTATACACAGTGTCCAGTACTGGGAAATTGCGCCGGCTGAGTGATTCAGTTCGAAAAGCTTGTAATTGAACAGGCAAGAAAAAAACGATTCAGCGAAGGGCAAATGATTCCAGGCCAGTAAGGCCGCGAGAGTGATGAAATACGGCGGCATAATGCGCATCGCCCGATGGGCATAAAAATTGCCGAGGTCTTGTTTCAACGAGCCGGTTTCACGCACCATCATCGTGCGGGTGATGAAGAATCCGCTCAAGACAAAGAAAAGCTGAGCACCGATTGTGGCAAGAGGCATCGTCGGTTCGGAATGACCGGCGAACATTTGAGCCTGGGCAATGAAAACGCACAAGCAGGCGATGCCGCGTAAAGAATAAAGTTCTCTGACATTGAATATGCCCGTAGACATGATCCGGCGCAGATTGCGAGCGACCGAACTGGAGCTGGCTCGGGCTGGAGGGGCGGCTTTGACCACACCCAGTTGCTCGGCCCAGACCGAGTGCGCTTTGCTGAACTCAGACTCGTGTCCCCATCGTTGAATCGGGCCCTGGTCTTGTCCCCGCCCTTTGAACGGAGGCTGTTTGTCTTCCGGCGGTTGGGGCGGCATCAACTTGTCGCGGGACGGCATTTGCACAGTATCGCCGCCGCGCGCCCGGCTCGGACCCTGATAAAACTCCTCATGCTCGGTCGGTTTCCAAACGCCACTATCGGCTTTAGCTCCTGAGGACTGCTTATTCTTCTTGGCCTGAGCGACGTTGGTGGAACTCGATGTGTCTGTTTGATTATTGCGGCTGGCTTTGCGCAGTGCGTCTAAAAAGCCTGATTTGTGCGCGTCGAATGGATTGACGAGGGGCGGCTGACCTTCAGAGCTGGTTCTTTTTCCGGCTCCGCTGGTTTTTTTGTGAGGCTCGATCAGCGGTTTGATGCCATCCACCTGGGTGGCGGCAAAAGGGCTGACTTTTTGTGGCTGATCAGACGCGGTTGATTTTTTAGCCGCTGCTGCCGCAGAAGTTTCTGACTTTTCAGCCTGGGCTGCCTGCTTGGCAGCTTGAAGCGCCTTAGCCTCTTCGCTGGAGGCTGTTTTTTTCGGTGTCGCGAGCCCGTCTGCGGGCTCGGTTTGATGAAGAGACGGCTCGCCCGGGTGGCTGGGCAAAGGCGCCAGGTCGTCACCGGTCAACGTTTTAGGCAAGGGCGTGATATCAGAGCCTGTAATGCGTTGGACGTTGCCGTCATCCGGTGGGTCGAAGTTGTCGTGGTCGATGTCGGCTTTGCGCGAAGCTCTGGCTAAGGTCTCTTCGTATTTGGGCAGCGCTGGCATGTCCGCCGTATGCGAACGCTTGCGCAATTTATCGAAAGCATTGCCTTCTCGTGGCTTAATCGCAGGCACGACAGGCGCAGACTGCTCGACTGGCTCGTCTACTTGCTCGACATGATCGATAGGGTCGGAGCCGGAGGTCGGAGGAGCCTCGACTTTATTTTCGACTGTCGGCTCGGTTTCAACACTTGTGCCGGCCGCAACCTCTGGTTCGGCGACTGTAGTTGCTGCGGCTGCTTTCGCCAGCCCTTCGGCTGGCTCTGCTACTGCTTCGGCTGGCTCTGCTATTGCTTCGGCTGGCTCTGCTACTGCTTCGGCGCGGCTCTCGTCAAGCGCTAAAACGGTTTCAGAGGTAATTTCTTCCGTGTCGATTGGCTCCATCGCCTCGACGGTTTCAGCGTTTGCTACGGGCGGAATTGATTCCAGGGCATGAGATTCCACGATCTCAATTGGAACTTCCGACTCAGACTTGCTATTCACGGGCTCACTACCTTGCTGTTGTGTATCTGACTGAACTTTGGCGGGGATTCCATTTTCGTCGATTGGCGGCTTCCGCTCGGCGTCTTCTTCCACGGTGGTCGGGTCCTCGCTGCTTGTACTGTCTGCTAGACCCTTGTGGTATGCCAGCAATGCTGCATATTCGCCTGTGCTGTGCGGCTGAGCATTGCCGTTGCCGTTGCCGTGACCGGCTAGACTCTCGACTTGTTCGCTGCTTGATTCACCGATTCTGGCGAATAATTCTTTGACAGCGTGGACTTCCAGCTCGGCTCGGGTTGCCGGCTCTGCTTGCTGATTTGCTTCTTCTGCGACTACGGACTTTTCTTCCGGGGCGGGCGATTGATCAATGCCATTAGTGAACGCTTCTGAATTGCCTTCTTCGTTGGCGGAGAGCGAGGGCTGCTCTATGATTTCGGCAGTGGCTGCCACATCCGCATCGCTTGGAGATGATACTGTATCTGGTGGCACTTTGGGCTCCGCTGGGTTGATTCGTTTTAATCTGGTCGGGGTGCTTTTCTTGCCCATAATTTCACTCTAAGCAATCACTCGAACAACGTAAATACGCAAAAACGTGTATGAAAACGGCTGAAAACGGCAGCGAGATGTCAAGAGAGCCAAGCTCGGCCTTTGGATTTGGGAGCGGTTTTGTCACCGGGCCCGGGATTTGCTGAGCAAACGACGGGATTGTTAGTAAGCGCCCTATTTTGTTATGCCCAGAAAATCCAAATCCAGCACAGGATAAGTTCAACTGTAAAATTGCCGCTGCAACAACAATTGATTGACCGCCGGCGGCACCATATATAGTACTGATTGCCCGTTCCTGAGCCGGTCTCGAATCAAAGAACTGGAGATGGCTGCGTGGGGAAAATCGATGATGCCGACATGAGCGCCTGGCAAGTCGTAAGTTTGAATCTCACCCACCTTGTAAAGAGGTTCCAGCACAGGCAAATCCGTCTGACCTTCCGACCCGGTGACCGGAACCGGCAGCGGCTCAGTTTCGTAAATCGTGCGAGGGGCCACCAATAAGCGGCAGGTGGACATCAGATAATCAGAATCATGCCAGGTATGCAGCTGGGGCAAATTGTCCCCACCTAGAATCAGATTGACCGTGACTGGCTCCTCGCTCTCAGCAATCACTTGCCGCACAGTGTCTGCCGTATACGAGGGTCCGACGCGGACAAGTTCTAAATCTGAAGCTTTGAAATGCGGATTATCTGCCACCGCTAGTGATACCATCTTATGACGCGCTGCCGCTGCCAATAAGCCGTCCTTTCGGTGCGGCGGATTAGGGCTGGTGACGTATAAAACGAGATCGAGAGCGAATTGGTCGCGGGCGCATTCACCGATCAGCAAATGCCCCAAATGTATGGGGTTGAAAGTACCGCAAAAAAGCCCTAGCTGTCGCAATGCTACCTCAAATTCCCTAGCCCCAGTGCTCGTGCCGAGTGTATATCCTCGGCAACCTGACGCGTAAGCTGCACGCGACTTCGTAAGTGATTGTGTCTAAAAGCTGAGCCCAGTCGGCCAGGTTGATCGCCAGGTCACCATCCTGGCCGATTAGTGTAATCACATCTCCCTCTTGCGCTTGGGGAATATCGGTGATGTCGAAAATCATCTGGTCCATGCTCAGTCTACCTACTTGGGGCAGGCGTTTACCCATACAAATTCCGGCCATTCGATTGGAGAGAGCTCTGCTCACGCCGTCTGCGTAACCAATGGGAATCGTTGCCAGTCGCGTCGGTCTTTTCGCTGTCCAGGTGAGACCATAGCCAACCGCCTCGCCAGTATCGATGAGAGTTGTGTGATTGATGCGACCTTTGACTGACAGGGCTGGAATCAGTGTGTCCGATAGGCGACGCGATTCCAATCCATACATATGCAGTCCGACTCGCACCATGTCGTGGTGTGTGAAAGGAAAAAGTCGAGTGGCGTCGCTCGAAGCCAGGTGCGTGAGAAATTCAGTTTTTGCAGGGGGCCTGCCGCGACGAACTTCCGCTAAGACTTTTTCGAAGACAAGATTTTGCTTGGCAGTAGTCGCGTAATCATCGGCTTTGGCTAGATGACTGAAGATGCTTATGAGTTGCAGAGATGGGCGTGCCTGTGTTTGTTCGACCATTTTCGGCAGCGCATCAGGCGAGCAGCCGAGGCGATGCATGCCGGTATCGACTTTCAAATGTACGCGGGCTACCCTGTTCAGCTTGCGGGCTGTCTCGGCGACCGCTTCGATCTCTGAGCTGGCGGTCACCGTTAAATCGAGATTGTATTCGAGGGCCGTGTTGATCGCCCAGAAGGGCGTCGGGCTGAGAATCAGAATCGGCACACTGGCGATTGACTCGCGCAACTGACAACCTTCATCCACCGAAGCAACCGCCAGCGC
>CAJCHQ010000511.1 GCA_903970295.1 Bryobacterales bacterium | reverse complement strand
AAAACGTCAACGACACTCGGGTGAGCAAAGTACTCATGTTAGCACTTGGAGCAGGAACCAGGCGAATTAGCGTTGCGAATATGACCGCCGGGATACAGTCACCGCCATAAAGAAGCGCGTCAAGAGATAGTCTTAAAATTTGTGATCGAATTTTTTCGACAGTTATAAATTCTGTTTAGCGGGAAAACAGTAAGCAGGAAGAAACGGGTGACCCATATGAAACTCAATCTGCTTGCCAAAACGACTCTAGCTCTGACGACTTTTGCTTTGAGTACTATCACCGCTCCAATCGCCCAATCCACCACACTCGCCGGACATCTCGAACAATTGCAACCCGCAACCATGGGTGGTGCAACCCAGAGAGTTGGCCTGTCCCGCACCGACTGTTTTCCCGAAGCATATGCCGGCGACTGGCAGTGCGAAACAGTAGTGACCGACTCAGCAGTGGCCACGGTCTTGCCCGGCCAGAGAGTGCTCAGTGAAGTAGCGTTTCAGCGAGATGCAAGCGGAGCAATCGTCAGCACTTGGAAACAAGATGGCTGGATGGACGGCCAATCTTCTGTCACCGCATTCAATACTAGCGAAGCGCAAATGGATCGCACCAGCTACTACGTAGCAGGCGGCAACGAAAGCATGTGGGCAGCGCGTGCACGCGGTCAGTTCACCCAGCTGACGCCATATACGATTGTCGGGAAAACCGTGGTCGATCAGTATATAGATGGACAGTATGTAGGACGGTATCACACGACTTCTATCCTCAGGCGCGAACGCCCGGACACAAGCGTTGCCGCCATCGAAATGCGTGAGCCAAACGACAATGTCGGTCCAGCTTATGCTGCTCCCGCCTATCAGTATCTGCCAAGCGGACGCTAACTTTTCGCCGAACCAGAAGCAGTCAATACAGCCTTGTCGCGGTTCTGAGCGAAGGCAGTGTGCCCAGGGAATGTGGCAGTGCGACCAAGATCTCTCTCGATGCGCAGAAGCTGATTGTATTTGGCAGTGCGCTCTGAACGACAGGGCGCTCCAGTTTTGATCTGCCCGGTGCTCATGGCGACGGCCAGGTCGGCAATGGTGGCATCTTCAGTTTCGCCAGAACGGTGACTGATCACAGAAGCATATTTATTGCTGGTAGCCAAGCGGATCGCATCGAGTGTCTCGGTCAATGTACCGATTTGATTCGGCTTGATCAGAATTGCATTGGCAATACCACCTTCGATACCACGCGACAGACGTTCCGTATTCGTGACGAATAGATCATCGCCCACCAATTGGATCTTCTTGCCCAAACTCTCAGTCATGATCCGCCATCCATCCCAGTCTTCTTCTGCCAGGCCGTCTTCGATGCTGACGATTGGATATTTACTTACCAGCTTCTCGTAATACTTGACCATGTCTTCGCTGCTCAGAGAAAGATTCTCGGTCGCGAGTTTGTACTGACCGTCAACGAAGAACTCGGTAGATGCCGGATCCATCGCCAGGGCAATCTGTTGTCCGGGTTTGAGACCGGCTTTGCCAATCGCCTCGATAATCAATTCGAGGGCTGCTTCGTTGGATTTCAGTGACGGAGCGAATCCACCTTCGTCACCAACCCCGGTGCTAAGCGATTTCTTGTGCAGCACCGCCTTTAGTGCATGATAAACTTCCGTTCCCCAGCGAAGGGCCTCTGAAAACGAATCTGCGCCGACCGGAACGATCATGAATTCCTGAAAATCAACACCGTCTTCTGCGTGCTTGCCACCATTGAGGATATTCATCAT
>CAJCHQ010000510.1 GCA_903970295.1 Bryobacterales bacterium | reverse complement strand
CTCGGACAATGTCTATTTGACGATCGACGTTGACGGACTGGATCCATCGATCATGCCTTCCACGGGGACTCCCGAGCCGGGCGGCATGAGCTGGTATCACCTGATCGAATTGATCAAAGTTTTGTGCATCCGTAAAAACGTGGTGGCCGCCGATATCGTCGAACTTTCACCGATTGCGAATCTCCATGCACCGGATTTCCTCGTCGCCAAATTGCTCTACAAAATCGTCGGCTATCGCTACGCTCTAGACCTCGGCGTCACCAAAAAGTATCTCTAGCCCCAAATAGCTTCGACGTGACGATTCAGCAATTGGAGACTCACCAGCTGCTGTTTCCCTTTGGCTGACGTCCCCATAAACCAAATTGTCCAAAGCGCTAGGATGGGCTGAAAAAATTCGCGCCAGGTCAGAGTTCATAACGGTGGTTCCAGACCGGTACTGCAAGGGAGTTAAGCTATGAATTCTTGAATAAAGCCAAAAAAAGAGAGAGAGACCGGTAATCCGGTCCCTCAGGATCTGAATGCTTTGCCGCCTTCAGACTTAATAAATTTGCTTTGACTATAAAGCTACCTCCGTTTCGTTTCATCTACTTGCAGACCGACTCGACACCCCTGACAAATCGGTCTCTCTCAATTGGTTCAGCCGACCGTATCACACACCCCTGAGTGATTCGATTGAGCCTCACCTGGACCTTTCTTCAAGCCTGACACACCCCTGAGCAGACTTGTCGATTGAAGTCCGGGAAGATTTTGTGGAACGTTTTGGAACACCCCAAGAGTCCTTTCGTTTCCAGCGTCTCTTCCATCGCTTGCAAACGCTTATATACTCGAAGAGTAATTTCTCGACAGCCAAAAAGATTAAATGGGAAAATTTTTGAAAGGAGCCTGTTGTGATCGATGAGCGATGGATGGCCGCGGCTTTGGCGGAAGCACTCAAATCGGAAGACGACGTTCCGGTCGGCGCCCTGGTCGTAAAGGAGGGCGTGGTCATCGGCGCCGGTCACAACCAAAGGGAAAAGACCAAAGATCCAACGGGGCACGCTGAGATCATGGCTATTCGTCAGGCGGCAAAGTATCTGGGCGACTGGCGCCTGAATGGCACGACCATTTACACGACACTGGAGCCTTGCCCTATGTGCGCCGAAGCGATTCTGCAAGCACGCATCAGCAGACTGGTCTTTGGTGCCTATGACTACAAGTCGGGAGCCGTCGGATCGGTGTTTAATTTATATGTGGACGGAAGAATCTATCCCATTCCCGAGGTGGTTGGGGGAATCATGGAAGATCCCTGCCAGAACTTGCTGGTCGAGTTCTTCCGTTCGAAGCCCATGCGCGTCGAGTGAATACTTGTTCAAAACATCTTTGACTGCTCATCACCGCTGCCGCGGCATTCGCTTTGCCGTGAGCCATGGCTTGTCGATCATTTCACTGATCGCGCTCTCAACCAACGCGGCATGCGCCGCAGAGGTCAGCCAACCAAGCGCTACCAGCGATCGAACGATCTCAGCGCAAGCCAGCGCCCTGTCCTCCCTGCAGCAACTAGACTCGTCAGCCGCAATCCTGCATATTCTTCCGCTTTTTGCTCGCGACGTCAGGCAACCATTGAAAGATAAGAAGCGGATCAAATATTTGGTGCGCGATCTTGCTTTCATCGGCGTCGCCTTGCAACTTGATGAAAACGAGGTTGCCGCTGCCCAAATCTTCTCAATCGCCCACTTGCTTGACCCGGATAACATCATGGTCACGGCTTATCTAGCCGATAACTTAAACCGCACTGGGGGCATGCAAGAAGCGCAAAAAATATTGGCCGCTCTGCCGGCTAAGACGAAAATCGATCCAATCATAATTCGCACGATGGCGATGGACGAATATCGCAAGACAAACTATATTGCCGTCAAACAATTGACTGAGTCCGCTAAGGCGAAGCCCGGCTCTAAAGGCGATGCTCGCCTGGCAGTGATTGAAGCGCGGGCAGATTTGAAATTAGGCTTGACCAAAACTTCTGTCAATGCCTTTCGCCATGCGGCAGCGCTGACGAACAATCAATATTGCCGACTGCTATGGCTGGCAATCGCTGCCGCTGTAGATAAAAATGACGACCTGCGCCAAAAGCTACTCCGTCAAGCCAGCTCAGTTTTTCCAAACGACCCGGTCTGGCAAAATGATCTGGCAGCTGCCCTTGGCAGTAAAAACAGCGACGAGGCTTTTCAGCTTGTAGTAAAGGCGACGCACTGCCCACGCCTTTTCAGTCGATCGTTCTATACAATGTCTGGGTTATTCGAAAGCAAATCATGTAGCGACGACGCTCTCGCTACACTCAAATACATTATGGTGCGGCGCCCGCGTAGCGCCGAAGGTCATTTTGCCCTGGCTCGATACGAGCGCGCCCATAAGCACAACCAGGAGGCTCTGGCATTATTCAATCAGGGACTGGTTCTCAATCCGTATGCCGGGTATGCTCGCCTCGAATTAGCCGATTATTACACCGAGCTGGGGAGCGACGATCAGGCTCTTGACCAGGTGCGAATCGCCACGGTTAACTGTCCGAATTGTCTGCCCGCGTGGCGCACACTGGGCGACTATCTGCGCAAACGCAAAGAGCTCGACGAAAGCGTTAAGGCTTATACACACGCACTGCAGGTAATACCACAACCGGCAGCCGATTTGAATGTCTTCGCCAAGCACGAAGCTGCGCAAGCTCATGCCGGATTGGGAGCGATCTATTACGACAAAGGCGACAGCGAGAGGGCGATCGAGCAAGCTCAAACTTTCAACCAGATGAAGTTCGTGCCCAAGCTCGAAAATATGGCGAGCTGGTTGCGCCTCAGGCCGAATAAGCTACCTCTGAAAGATCGGGCGAAAGAAAACGAAATGAAAAAAGAGCAGGAATTGCAAAATCATGTTCTTCTGGCAGACATGCTCTATGAAATGAAGGCTTACGATCAATCATGCCGGGAATATGAAAAAGCAATCGAACTCAATCCGGAAGACGGCGATCTGCATAGCTACTTGCTTAACGTCTGCGCCGAAAGCGGCAAATGGGCTTTTGCTCTGCGCGAAGACTTGGCCCTCT
>CAJCHQ010000509.1 GCA_903970295.1 Bryobacterales bacterium | reverse complement strand
ACAGCGTGCGCCGGTTGACAAATATGCTGATTACATTCAAAAGCACAAAAAACTCATGCAGTACAGGTATTACCTTGAGAAGGGTTTTCCAATCGCATCTGGCGTGATTGAAGGTGCTTGCCGTCATCTCATCAAAGATCGCATGGACATCACCGGAGCACGGTGGGGCTCGTAACTGCAGAAGGCATTCTCAAGCTCCGCTCGCTGAAATCCAGCAATGACTTGCAAGAGCATTGGACGTTTCATGCAGCGCAGGAATTGCGTCGTAATCACGCGTCACTTTATTTCGCTCACAAACTGCCCGTGGCCGCATAATTTCGTCGTAGCAAAAAAGCCGCACCCAATTGAATCTGCAAATGTCGCGAACAAACCCGTCAATAGCCGTAAACATTTCACAAACTGTTTTGTGCATCAACAAAGTGTTCGTATTAGCTGGCACGATTGTTACACTTTAACCAGAGGAAATCATGCAAACTCACCAACAATCGTCACTTGCGAAATCCGCATTCTTAGCGCCAATAGCTGCACTAATGCTGTTTCCCATTTTTAAGCCGGCACTAGCGCTGCCCGCGTTTGTTAGCGACGATCAAGAATTGTCACTACCCGCCTCGGGAGCAATGAACTTTGAAAAGATTCGGACTTTATCCCTACACGCAGGGGCTCCTCTGAATATATTAGATGCACCGATTAAATTTCCACATTTAGAAGGGATTGGTCTCTTCAACGCCGCAGCCAATGCAACTTACATCGATCAACTTGTGGCGAATTACCCCAAACTTAAAAGCATTCGAATAAGGCAACTTGCCGTTTTGGATGAGCAATCCATGAACCGATTATGCGAGCTCCATTTTTTAAGTGAGTTGGACATCGATTGTCCAATATCGAATTTCTCATCGATGAAGTCGTTAACCCTTTCGTTGAAAAGCTTGGCGCTTAGTCCTCTGAGCACTCTTGCCGCCTCGGATTCAGGAAGTCGCTTGGAGTTTCCACGATTAGTTAGAATTGATATTCGCGGAACCAGTGTCGGCCCGGTCTTTTTCTCAAAGCTTTGTGCTCCAAACCTCCACAAGGTCCTGCTCGCAAATCTCACAGTGTCGCCGGGAGGCCTGCATGGTCTAGCTGCTTGCTCAAAACTTCGGGAAGTTGAAATTTACAACGTTGATGTCTCAAGGGAAGACATACAATTTCTTGAAAGCCATAACATAACTGTGAAACAGCGATAAAACTTGCTCGGCGCATCGCGGTTTCTAACATCACTATTCACTATGTCACTATTGCACAAAGGTCCCTGGACCGCGGAAGAAAGATTTGAGCTCCATTACGCCACCTAGTCCCAAACCAATGCCTGATTTAGCGGCACACTTTGCGAGTGTTTTGTCACAACATTTCCTTGCCTTTTTTCGGTCGCCTGCGTCAACGATGTGATGAGCAGCATTCATGCAATTATCATGGTCTTCGCAACATTTGTCTAAATCACCCATAATTCCGCCTACTGGTGGCGAGTAATTTCCGTTTCCGGGTGTAGGGTATAAAGGGTCATCTTCTCCGTATCCCTTTCCAGACCGACCGCTACTGTAATTCGGCCCACAAAAGTTAGTTCCTGGAATGTGCCAGAGCCCAAACGGATCTGAACCCCAAGTGGGCACATTTTGCATATAACAGTATAAATTTAGTCCCCCGCCTTCTTCTATAACGTCTCGACTGATAAATCTTGCACCACTACCAGAGTAGGCGCGTGTCCTGGTTAAGTTGAGTCCGCTGGGAGAGTGGTAATAATAGCCTGCGAATTGAAAATCTGCGGATGAAGTGCCTTGCAACTGAGTCAACCGCCCCCAGGGATCATAACTATACTGAGCTAGGATGGCTCCGACACTACTGGTCACCTCCCGAGTAGAACCTGAAAACGTCGCTGGATCGAATACGCTAAATAGCCTGTTCGAAAAGGAAGTGAGTCCGAGCACAATCTCAGTGAAAGACGCGCCCAGATGATCTGTTGTGTAGAAGCAATTCGTGCCGCCAATGGCCTCGCCCAATGGAAAATACTGAGCAGAGATGACTCCGCTCGAATTCCTGGCTTCGCACCTTTGACTAACAGACCAAATGAAATTTTTTGTTGTCAACAGGCTATTGCCTGTGTATTCTAGAATTCCGACATTACGACCAAGTCCGTCATAAGTAAACTGGCTATTATTGCCGGTCCCCGGATAAGTGATCTTTATCAGCCGATTCTCGGCATCCCATGAATAAGCATTGGTGCCGTCAGACGTCATGTTGCCGTTCGCGTCGTATGTCAAAGCTGTGCTCGGTGTGCCGGTTGCCGAAACGAGATAGTTATTGGTTTTGGTATTATTGCTGCCATCAATTGTCGTTACAGAGGCAGCGCTTGTCCCAGCCGGCAGAGCCGATGTGCCCGTAAAACCTTGAGATGAAGTTTGGGTTGCCAAATTGGTGGCCGCACTGACTCCTAAAGTTTGTAAGCCAGTCACTGCATTAATTGCCGCTGCCAGACCATTTGCAATCGTCAGAAGCGTGTCAGACGCGAGCACGGTATAACTGGCTGCAGCACTTCCTCCGCTCAAAGACTGATTATGGGCGGTCACCGTTAATTCATCCCCAGCAGTGGGCGCACCACCGATAGTG
>CAJCHQ010000508.1 GCA_903970295.1 Bryobacterales bacterium | reverse complement strand
GCTCGCGAGCGACACAAAATTGAATTTATGAACAGACGCCGCTTTGCGGCTCGAAAGGGAATGTGCCATGAAAGCCCAACAGAAAATTATCGACACGCAGATTTTGCCCGGCGCAGCAGCGCCAATTGTTTCCAAAGTCCGTCAATACACGACCAGCCCGAACAAGCGCATGTGCTACGTGGGTGATTTGTTCTGGCAGACCGGACCTCTGGCAAGACCTGGACATACAATCCTGGTTCTGCCGGACATGACTTTTCAGACGATCCTCGGTTTTGGTTCTGCCCTGACCGACTCTGCCTGCTACAACCTGGCGCGCATGCCGAAGGCTGCTCGCGATCAGCTCATGTACACGCTCTACAGCCCGAAGGAAGCCGCTTTCAACGTCAACCGCCTGACAGTCGGTCCGAGCGATTACTCTCCGGAGTATTACCTCAACGGCTCAGCCACGGTCGACCCGACGATGAAGGGGTTTAATTTGCGTTGGGACAGGCAGTACAAAATTCCGATGATCAAGCGGGCACAGAGCTACAACCCGGACGGCATGTTCTTCTTCGCTTCGCCCTGGACGCCTCTGCCCTGGATGACCTCGACCGGCACGCAGAACGGCGGCACGATGGAACGTGCGCACATGGAAGCGTATGCTCTCTTCTTGCTCAAGTGGCTGCAGGGTTATCTCAAGGCCGGCATCAAGGTGCAGGGGCTGACGGTTCAGAACGAACCCGATACGAACCAGGGCGGCTCGATGCCTCAATGCTCCTGGCCGCAGGAATATTGGGTCGACTTCATCAAATCATTCATCGGGCCGTTGCTCGAGAAAATGGGGATGAAGGTAGAAATCTGGATCATCGACCACAATCCGAACCTCTGGGGCATGGCGCTCTCAGCTTTGAGCGTTGCCGACCTGAGACGCTTTGTCTCCGGTGTGGCCTGGCACTGGTACATGGACGATGCCGGGCGCATTGCCAAAGTTCACGACAAATACCCGGAACAGAACGCGCACTGGACCGAAGGTGGTCAGGACATCACCAACCCTGACTATCAGACAGCCTGGACGCGTTGGGCCAAGTCGAACATTACACTACTGCGCAATCGCTGCAGTTCTCTGACAAGCTGGAACGTCGCGTTAGACGAAAAGGGACTGCCGAAAATCGGCGGCTTCCCTTGTGCCGGCGTCGTCACCATCGACAGCCAGACGCATGGGGTGACTTTCAGCGGTCTCTACCATGCGATGGTGCACTTTTCGAAGTTTGTTCAGCGTGGTGCCAAGGTACTTGAGTCTCTGAGCGGGCTCAGTGAACTTGGCGATGTTTCTCACGTAGCCTTGAAAAACCCTGATGGATCTTATGTTCTTGTCATCGCCAACAGTGGCGACGATCAGACCGTATGCATTCAGCTGGGCAATCAGGAGATCGACGTCGGGCTCGCCGAGGACTCCGTGACGACATTGGTCTGGTAGCCAGTGTCATGCGGCAGCAGTTCTCGGAGACCCCTCGTCTCCTCGTCACCGAGAAACTGCTGCCTCTGCAGCGACAACGCGCACCGGCAAGATCCGCACCACTCGCGGTGCCTGCCGGTGCGTGAATTTCTGGAGTCCATAAGCCGGCATGCGCGGAGCTTCGATGCCCCGTGTACTTGCCCAACCACAGTTGGAGACGACAATGAAAATCTTCAAAACAATACGGGGCACGATTGCTGCTTCAGTGCGAAAGCGCTGGCAGGCTGTGAGCACCACGATCGACTCGGTGCGAAACGGGTGTCGAAAAGCTATCGCCGACTTGAAGAGCTTCCCGTACAGGGCTTTGTGGGACATCAATCACGGTTTCTGGTTTTCTCCAGTCAACCGCAAAGCCTGGTTCATGCTGGTGGGGATCATCGTGCTCCTGGTCACCACGATTGAAATCGGTGTGATCCTGGTCAAGTTTCCAGCTCACATCGCTCAGTCTTTCGAGAAATTCAATTACGACGACATCCTCTACTGGACCCTTCTGGGCGCCGGTTTAGCCGTTGCCCAGCAAGTGGCTTCGGCGTATTACAACGGTCTGCGTACGATTCTCAACCTGAGATGGCGTCAGTGGCTTTCGGGCAGTCTGATTCGAGACTGGTACGACCCCGAAGGCAGACCGTATATTGGTGTCATGCAGAACGAGGAATTCAAAAAGACTATCCCCAATCCGGACTACATATTCACGCAGGATCCGGATAGCGATGCCAATCTCTGGACGGATCTGGCTCTGGCGATCGGAGATACCGGCTTGCGCTTCTTCTCTTACGGTATTCTCTTGTTCGAAATGTCGAAACTCTTGTCTGCAACGGCTGTTCTTGCCGCGGCGGTCAACTATGTTCTCGTCATTGCTTTCGGCAAGAGGCTGTTCAAACTCTCCGACGAAGCATTCAATGCCGAAGCCGCATTGAAAGTAACGGCCGGCCGAGCGAGAACCGAAGGAGATGCGATCGCTTTCGCCGACGGCGAGGCGGTTGCTCGAGAGGCGACGTTGAAACAACTCGACCACGTGGTCGATACCTGGGACGAAATCCGAAAGGTCAACCGGCGGATGCAGTGGTATTCGGGCAGTTGGAATGCAATCATGCCCTACGCACCGTATCTGATCATGTTGTTCGTGTTTCGCGATCACGTCTTCTTCGGCTTTGTGATCAGCGCGACTGCGACGTTCCAGGCGTTCTACTCGGCAGTCAACGCCATCCCGGATCGATTCGGCAACATCGCCAATCTGGGCAAATCGCTCGATCGCATGACCACTCTGAAAAATGCGATCAACTGGTGCTGCAAAGATCCAGACCCTGCCAATCACATTCAGGTGGTGGCTAGCGATTCGCTCGCCTTCGACAAAGTGACGATTCTCACGCCTGACGGCAAACGGGCTCTGTGGAAAGAACTCTCTTTGACGCTCAAGCCGGGATCGAGTCTGTTGGCCATTGCACCGCATATCGAGGCGCAAGGACTGACTTCACTGCTGAAAGCGACTAAAGGTCTGTACAACAAGGGAAGTGGCACGCTTCACCGGCCGACAACGGACAAGATCATGTACCTGACGCAATCGCTGGATCTAACTCCAGGCAGTTTGCGCCAAGTACTTAGCCATCCGAAAATCGAGTTGATCACAGACGATGCTTTGCTGATGCAGGTGTTGTCTCAGGTCAATCTTTCGAATCTGGTCAAGCGCGCTACAGACCTGGACACCGTCATCAACACGAAAGAGTTGAGCACCGGTGAGCAGCAACGGCTGGTACTGGCTCGCATCTTGCTGCGCCGGCCGGCGTATGTACTGATCGAGTCATCCGGTTTAGATGAATCAGAAGAGCGGGTCATCTACATGGCTCTGCGTTTGATCGGTGCGACGGTGCTCACTGCCGGCGTTCCTTCCAGGCTTCTTCTCTCCAGCCACGACAGCGTTCTCGAATTGCTGCCTGATGGAAATTGGAAGCAGCCTTATCCGGCTAGTGAATACAAAGACCCGGAACATGTGGATGCGGAAAAGCAAAGCAGCTGAGGCTATCTATAACTAAGGTTGTGAATCAGGGTGATGACGACGAAAAAACAGCCGGTTCGGCATCGGGCCGGCTGTTTTTCTTCCTGTCTATTCCTGTCCATTCCTGTCCATTTCGTGTTTATTTGGTCTCTGCATCTTCAGACGCTGCATTTTTTGCGGCAGTATCTACTACTCTTTGTCGCTCAAGGATGCGACCGGTTTTCCCTTTCCAAAGCAGCCCAGTGAGAGCCGGGTAACCTGTGGATCAAATGAGGTTGCTAAGAAGAAGATTCTTAAGCTCCATTCTTCTAGCTATGCCGGTTATTAGTCTCGTACGGTTAATGCATATCTTTCGTGTTTTATAAAACAGGTGCTGCCAACAAGTCAAATCACCGCCTTGCTGAATATGTCGTCCCGCAGTGCCAGTTTCGGCGCACGTAAAGATGTCGAAATCAATTGAACAGGCAGGTGTTTATGACAGGCAAACAAACTCACGACCGACAGGCGGCAAAAAGTCTCCTCGACCAGTTGTGCAGCAGAGCAATCGGCATAAACCGACGGGTGGAACTGGGAGAGTATCATGCGTCGATTGAGGAACTCGAGAATGTAATCTTCGCCGAAGCCGCCGCTCACTCTGCCACTAAACTCCTGGAACAGTCCCTGGAAACGCTCGGGTTCTCCAATTCGACAACCGAGTCAACCTGGGTCGGATGTGTCGGGAGCTTTCGCGAAACTCACAATTGCAGTGAAGATGCAGCGGTCGCAGTAATTCTCATTCTTGGCTCGAAATTAACAGCTCAAGCCAAAGCTTTAATCGAAGAAGCCGAACAAGTACTGAACGGTGAGCGCACCATTTACGGTGACGCATTTCTAGTCGCGGCCTCAGTCTAACTCTCCGTACATCCAACTTTTACAACCGCACGGTCAACTAAGAAAACATCGTCAATTGCCGCATCTGCCTAGCAAATGCGGTCCACCTCGGTCTGAGCAATTCTTAAATTTCATCCGGCGACCCGGTGAAAATTCGAAAGGACAAACATGATTTTCCAAGTAGGCAAAGCCGACACATCAGACGCGCTGATCATCATGCTTCGCGAGACTTTCAGGCTGAGCGAGTACGTGGCTCAAATCGACCGCACTTACGGCACCAGGCTTCTCAAACAAGCTGAGCGCGAAGGTTTCGAGGCCAAGCCCGGGCAAATTCTTTCCGGCTCCACAGCCAGGACCGAGCACGAGAATGTGATCGTCGTCGGCCTCGGTGCAGAGGACAAAGTCAACATCAAAAATCTGCGCGATAGCTTGTCTGCAGCATTTGCAGCGGCACGGAAACTGAAGGCGCAGGAAATCGCTATCATCGCCCCGCAACTCCCGGACAATCCGCGGGCAGTGACCAAAACCGAACTCGGACACCTGATCGCCGAGACTGCTGTTCTGGTCGGATTTGTGCCCCGCGTCGCCAAATCGGTGAAGAGCAACTTCAAGCCAGCGACTGGGTTCCATACTTTGACAGTGGTGCACGAAAACAACGCCGATCTCGCATCCGGTTTGAAGACAGGCGAAATCTGCGCCCTGGCAGTCAACTCCGGTCGCGATATGGCCAATCTGCGCTCCAACGAGATGGGACCCGACCAATTTCGCGAGGCGGTTCTCGACGTGGTTGCCAAATCCAAGGGCAGTTTGACCGCGACCGTACTGGACAAAGAGCAGCTCCAGCAAATCGGCGCACACGGCATCCTGGCCGTCAATCGCGGCTCCAGCTCGCCTTGCTATCTGATCGTTGTCACCTACACGCCGGTTGCTGGTCCCACGAGAACACACTTGGGTCTGGTCGGCAAAACTGTGACCTATGACACGGGAGGTCTGTCCCTCAAAAACAACGAGGGCATGCTTGAAATGCACCGGGACAAAACCGGCGGTGTTTGCGTGCTTTCAGCGATCGGCGCGATCGCCGAACTGGGTCTGCCGGTTTCCGTTTCGGCCCTCTTTCCCGTAACCGAAAATGACACCGGTCCCAACTCCTGGCGCCCCGGTGAAATCACCGACACCTTGAGCGGACAGCGTTTCATCAATAGCAACAGCGACGCCGAAGGACGAGTGATTCAGGGCGATGCGATTACGTACGCCCAATCGCGGCTCGGTGTCACTCACCTCGTCTGCGCGAGCACACTCACTGGCGCCGCCAGAGGGGTTGCCGCCAACATCGCCGCTTTACTCTTCAGCAACGATGAAGAGTTCGAGCGTTTGGTCAAAACATCCAGTCGTATCGCCGGAGAAAATCTGCAAGCGATCGAGATGTTTCCCGAGTTCGAAGCGTTGCTCAACCATCCCTACGGCGACTTTCAGAGCACCAGTGCCGCCGGCGCCGGTGCCACGATTGCCGCTTCGTTCCTGCGCAAGTTCGTCGAATCCAGAACCAGATGGGCTCATTTGGACATCGCCAACGTTTCCTGGACGGAATCAAAAGACGATCCCGGCGCAACCGGTTTCAGCATTCGCACGCTGATTCGCGTTGCGCAGCAATTGTCGCAACAGCTTTTCTAACAGACGTAAAACGGCAACGGCGATATCGGTGCGTCCTCCCAAGGACTGCTGATGTCGCCGTTTCTTTGCCCAATTGAATAAACAGACAAGGAGAAACAAAATGGCTTCACCATTCACCTGGAACAAGCAAGGTCCTTTCAAGCATAAGTGCGTGAACTGTGGCAGATGGTTCATGAGTCTGTGGGGCGTGGCGTTTGGACACAAGTGCCACGGAGCTTAGATACCATTTTTGATACCATAACGCACAGCGGCAGTGACGCGTGCTTGCACTCAACAAGCGCGGGTCATTGCCTGTGGTGGCGTTCAGAACATGCTAAATCAGTCGCGAATTCTTCATTCACCAGGCATTTTGTTCTTCGAATTCATGCCTCTGAAGATCAAGCAGGCAGATTAAAACCCTGCAGTGCGTGTTACTTTATCGCTTTTGCGGTAACTATGTAATAACTATATCGTATAGTTACTGCTGGATAAATAATCAATGGGAGCCACCCAAAAAAGTTTCACTGATAATGGTGCCAGAAATTTTTAGCTAGTAAGTCCCTAAATTGACCCGAAGTTGACTTAGTTTGTTAAGCCCAGGCTTTATTACCCGGCCCTATCGAAAGAGAATTTCTATGTCCATTTTTGACGACATCAAAGAAAATATCAAACCGACAACCAAGGTCGAAATGCTGTTAGATGAAGATCAGATGCTCCAACATCAGGGCGGACAGTTCAAAGCCCTGCAGCGGCTGCAGCACGAAATAAGGGCACAAATGCAAGCGGATTATCAAAATGCAAGTAAGACCACACCCAAAATTGGCTTCGCAGTTTTTAAATTCAGTGATGGATCTGAAGCCGGCATGACTATTGTCAACGGAGACGTGCGCTCTCTGCGAGGACAATTCATCTCGAAAGAATATGGAGTTTCGGAGAGAAGCCAAGCATCTGGTGTCGACGCATTTCAGAAGTTAACTCAGATGCGCCAGACGCATAGACTAGAACGCGAACAAGTAAACCTCTTGCTTCCAGATGGTGAACAACTCGACCAATTCGTTTTACCGAGTAACTCTTTATATGGTAGGGCTGCGACCGGTTGGCAGCTCCATCTCGGGCACGGCATTGTGGAAAGACATCTCGATTTAATCGGAGCAAAAAAAGACACCATCACTGTAGATAGATTTTTCAAGCACAAAACTTTCTCTAGCGAACCGCTGAACCCGTCGGAATTCGTTGCTCGAATTAAGCGGCAAAGCCAATAAGCTGCCTGATAATCAAACCTGAAGAGAGGAAGTGGCGATCCTGCCACCGCTTCCTCTCTCCATGCCAACTACTGGCTTGAATAATTCTTGAGTTTGGCACCAGTCATGGCCAGCCAGGCAATGCAGATGATCTGCGCGAACGCGAAGCAGACATACATTTCAGGCTGACCCAGAAGGTGAAAGCCCATGTCGATGAGTGAGGAGATGGAAAACAGATTGAGCAGACACCACGCCCAAGTCAGTCTGCCCATCCACGCTCCATAGACAACGCCCCAGAGCGGGACGACACCAATTGCACAGGGCAGGAGGTTATCGAAAGTGTCGCTGTGTGGTTTGAGAATCTTGTGACAGGCTACGTGGACAGAGATGGTGAGAATGAAGCCGAACAGCGCATAGAACCTGTTGAAGAGGTCTGCAGCCGTCGGTTTGGTGAAGCGTAATTTTTGCGCGAATTTGGAATCGTATGGCATATCTTCTCCTTGTTTTTTGTCGCAGTTAAACGCGCCTCAGAGGACGGAAACGTCAGCCGCAGTTAACTTAATCGATCCGTCTCGCCCAGAAAATCGCCGTCCAGAGTGCTGGCACGGCGCAGGCTTCGATGATCAGCTGGCGCAGCAGACCAGACTGGTCAGACTGCGTAAGAACAACAAAGATGGCAGCAATCAGGCCCAGCGTGGCAACAACAGTGAGAGTCGACCATGCCACCTTGAGAGTATCTTTCCAGGCGGCATAAGCAATTCCCCACACTGCAGTACTTGCCGGTGCAGTTATGAAAAGCATAACCAGACACGGGCGATGCCACGTAAGCGCAAGGAACGCCGCTGCGAAAAAAGAGATGGTGAGAGTGAAGCCGAAGAGAATATAGAAGCCGTTGAACAGGATCACAGGGTCAGTGTTCGCTAGCGCCTGAATCCGCTCGCTCAGAGTCCTTCGCCTCACACGGTCGATATGGATGGTTTGTGTCATTCGAGACTCCTTACCTGCGACACCACGCCTCGCGCAGCTTGCCACTATGCGCGGTGTCACAGATGGTTTGCAAAGGTTTTTTCCGACAAACTAGACAAGCGTGTACATCGGCCTCAAAGCGAAGATGATCTCCGGGTTGAGCGTGTCTTGCTTGCCCTGTTTGATTGCCGCCCAGCGCATCATTTGCCAGACAGCCAATCCCGAGACAATCTCCGCCGTCGGCCCGACAGACATAGTCGTGCCGCAGGCAGAGACTTCCGCCTCTACGTCTTCGTAGAGGTTCTCTTCGTATTTGGCGATTTGATCCGGATCGGAAGGAAGAATTGTGTAAATGCGCCCAGAGTCGGTGCCCATCCTCGTTTCGATCATGAGCTTGACTCGAATTTTGTTGCGCACAGCTTTTTCCCAAATCTCCTTGCGACCGGCCATCGAGTCGACGAGTAGGAAAATGACCTCGCCTAATTTCTGCGAACCATCGACCTTCTCGTTATGAATGACCACTTTGGTGCCAGTCGCCTCCAGGACGATCTCCTGCAGGGCCTCGACCTTGAGCCGACCGATGTCCTGCTGGCGATAGGCCTGATTGGGGAGGTTGTGAGACTCGACGATGTCGAAATCCCAGACGTGGATATTTTCCAATCCCTGTTTGGCCAGAGAGAGGACGACGCGAGAACCGGTGGCGCCCGCGCCAATTACATCGACACGGGCGTTACCAAAGGCGTCAGGTGAAAAGACGTCTATGTGACGTGTAATATCCATTGCCGTAGGCATGGTTTCTACTCCCCTCCCTGCGTGAGGCTTGAGCGCCGCGAAGATTCTCCGCTCGACTCGGTGCCACTGCCTGCAGTGCGCTGGCGATTTTCGATTGGCGAGCCACCCTGCTGACCGTGCTGGTGACTACCGCCACCCGCACCCCTCAGCCAAGGACGTTCCTCGTCATCGAAGTCGCCAAAGAGTCGGAACCTCTTGTTTCTGAGTTTCCGATCCAGTTCTTCTTTGACTTGCCGACGCTCTTTGATGCTTGGCACCAGTTTGGCCGGCAAGATCGTTGGTGTTAGCTCCTCTTGCACCTCGAATTCGCATTCGCGATCCGTCAAGCCTAGGTCTGACCCGCTGGTTTCAGTTCTCAGATTCCCGCGTTCGCGTCTTTCCGTATGCTGAATGCGCAGGATATCTCTTGTCTCGACATCCACGGCATCCCAGGGCACGTCGATAAAACGATACCCCTCTGCGAAGAGGTAAACGGTGAACTCGGCGCGCCCAAACTTGTTGAAGATGCCCCTGATAAACCAAGGCAAACCAAGCCGCTGATAGTTCAGAGGTGTGTTTTCGTCGGTACCTGACGGCGATGTACCCATGTGAACATGCGAGTGTCCCCAGAATCTGAGACGCTCGATTTTCTTCATGCCCTCCTCGCCCATCTCGACCAATTCGTTCATGACATTGAACTGTCCTTCATCGGTCGGATCAGTTTCGGAACCGCTTACCTCTTGCTCCGGCACGAAGACTTCATCGATGAAGAAGTTGCCGCTGGCCAGCCGGTCAACTGTACCCAACCAACCCACCTCTTTGGGTGCCGTCTCGACAATCAGACACATGCGCCGATAGGCATGGTCTGAGATCAGAATCTTCGGCACTTTCAGACCGGGCAGGGTTTCTGTACGCGGACGGAAATGATGATGATGGAAGGGACCGTCAGGCTCGCGGAAACTGAAAAACCCACGCTCCCGGGTCTCGTCGCGGCGCCAGTCGGCAACACCAGCGCTGGTTTGGGGACGATTTAGGGTTGCAGCGGGTCTCGGGTCCTTACCAACCTGCACCTGGGCAGTATCTCCCGAAGTGCCATCGAGCAAATTTTTGACAAATTTCGGAACGAACCTCATGCGTTATCTCCTTGTGCGGCCAGAGGCCAGCGATTGATTGTGGTGGCGAGATCGTCGTTCGTGACCTCTTCGATGAACTGGATAGCCATGTCGGCAACAGCAGCAAATTGAAACCGGGCAATCAATTCGTAAAATGTTGCTAGAAGGTCATCCTGGAATGCGGTGCCGTCTTCGTATACGTTAGGGGCATTCATTCCCGGTCGTGAAGCGGAGATTCGACGGCTGGAATTGAACCAGCGAATGCCGGAATTCTGACCATCGAAGTCGATCACGATCAGGAATTTGCCGAGC
>CAJCHQ010000507.1 GCA_903970295.1 Bryobacterales bacterium | reverse complement strand
AGAAATTAGCGTTTGCCCGCTCTCGCAGCAACACCGCCGATGGTGCCCCTAATTCGGAGGCTTTCGTGAAATCTTGCAGCGCCTGGTAGTTGAGGCGATTGCGCAACATGCATTGACCGCGCTCTTCGTACAAAGCTCTGTCTTTCGGATTGGCTTTAATTGCGGCATTCAAAATCTCGATGGCAGCGCTGTCATCATTTCCCTTGATCGCTATGCGCGCCTTTTTGAGCGGATCGCTCTCGGCGTTGATGGCTTTAGCAACAGCTTTGCTGGTTTTGCCTGGCGATTTTTTTTGGCTGCTGTGCTCAATCGGAAAATTACTATCTAGCCTGATCTTCCATTTGTTGGAAATGGCCGGCAACTGAGCCACAGTCAAACCGTCGATCTCGACCGAGTCCGCTGCCCATACGGGTGCACATGTAAGGCAAAAAGCCACGGCGAGAAGTCGCCGCCTCAATTTAAAAAGGCTCTCAGGCAAATGCGTCAATGTGATGAGTCCGCAGACACTAGCAAGCGGCACGCAGGGCAAGACAGTATAGCTTGGAACCCGGCTAAGAGATCCGGGCGATAAGCAACTGGGCGTAAAGTTCAAACAAACATTTGTCCACACTTGAGGCAAAAGGCGAAGTCCGATGACTTTTCAGCACCGCATTTCGGGCACAACACCGCTTTTTGCGGCGCCCCTGGCAAAGCCTCCTCTGCGCCGGATGTCCCCGTGGTCGTTGAGTAATCAGGGAAGCCACCGGAAGAATTGAGGTTATAGGCGGGGGACGCGGGCATTTTCAGCAACGGCGAGTCGAGTTCGGCCTGATCTATTGGGCTTTCAGGCATCGACAACGCGCCCGGTAAGGCAGGGTTTTGAGGAGATGGCGGCGGCAACGCCGAAGTATGCTCTCGGGCCATTTCGAGAAATGATGATGGTATGGGCGCAGCGGCTGCTGCAGTAACTGATGCAGTAGTTGATGCTAGGTTTGGCGCCGCGGCTGACGAATTATCTGCCGACTGGTCACGGTCGCCCTTGACCATCTGGTCGCCGTAGTTGCCCAGATCGCTTTGAAATCGACGTTCGAGCTCAGGCTTAGTCGGCTTCGTCTCGGCTTGCTCGGCAACATCGAATTGCCTTGCCTGATCTGACTCTGGCGCAGCGGGTTCGACATTTGCAAAAGTCGATTCGCTCTCGGCTATTACCGTCCCTAATTGCGCGAAAGTGGCATGCCCTTCAGTCTGCGGCGGCCCGAATTTTGCCTCTAATGCCGAATCATTATCCCCGCTCACCTGCCCTGTTTTAATTTGGTCAGAATGTTTCTTGAGAAATTCAGCCGTATTGATTCGACCTTTGCGCATCACTTCGTCAGCCAAACCCTGAGCGGAAGTGGCGGCCGTATCGTAATCTTCATCCGGATTTTTGACGTGAACACGCTTGGCGAATTCTCGCAGAGGCACTTGCACATTTAAGTCAGCAGCATCGTCGCTATCACCGATTTGTAATTTGCCACTTTTATTCAGAGTCATTCGACGCGTGCCAGCGGTGATGCGCACCCTAAATATCATAATTACTGCGACAAACGAAACTAGCATGAACACGCCCAATGATGAAAAGGCATTAGCACCTGAATAACTTACAGGTACGGTCGCCGGATTCTCACCAGCATCGGCGGTTTGTAAGGCTGCTCGCTCGCTGCGGTCGACGGCGCGCATGACCCTGGCAATGGTACCGTAAGTAGTGCCACGGCTAAAGCCATTTTTGCCTCCCAGAGCCGGCACCATTTGCCGCACATATTCCGTGCTTATGCCTTTATTGGCGAGCGACGCACCCATGCTGCTTCCGACAGTACTATGATCCAAATCGACTATCAACAGAATATCTTTCGCTCCTAGCTGCCATTTATTGAAAGCGTCAGTCGCCAAACTGTCCGCTGAGCCTATGTCGGTTGCTCTAGGCAAGATCACGACATGCGAGTTGTAATGCATTTTCTTGGTTAAATTGCTCAGCATCCGCACGTTGGCTGCAGATAGTTCACCACTATAATCGTTAATCGGCTTAGCCGGCACAGTTTCTGGCAAGACAGCCGGCCAGGAATTACTCATTTTCTACTCCTTCGGCGAGGGTATGATCACGGACGGCAAGCAATTGCGCGGCTATGCTGATCGCAATCTCCTGCGGATGATTGGTGCCAATCGGCAAGCCCATAGGACATTGGAACCTTTCAGTGTCGGCGTCAGACAAACCTGCATCGGCGACGTCTCGCTTCAGTCGAGCGGCCTTGGCGTCACTGCCAATGACACCAACGTAAGCGAACCTCTTAGCCGAGTACTGGCGCAGCACTTCAATCAGAATTGGCATGTCAGATGTATGCCCCATTGTCATCAGAAGCACATATGCACCTTCCGGAATATCAGTTACTGCAGCCGGCAGGTCAGGCGCATGAATCTTCTTCAGTTTTACGTTTTCGGGTAACTTGGCTAGCCATTCTAATCTCGTGTCCAGACAAGTGACGTGGCAATCCAGGTTGATCAGCAAATTCGTCAAAGCGTTGGCACAGTGTCCGGCACCAAAAATAGTGATGTTCCAAGTTCTGACATTGAAAGCTTCCAAAAACATCTTCACGGATCCGCCGCAAGTCATACCAATATCCTTGCTCAAACTCCAGTTGACGAATTTGGTTAAACCAGTCGGTTTCTTCCGCGCCGTATTTCCATTTTTCTCGAAACTGCTCTCTGCCTCTGTCAACAGGGCGAGAGATTCGGTTATAGCTCGCGCCTCGACCTTGCCACCGCCGACCGTTCCGAAATAGATACCTTGGTGCGTAACCAGCATTTTGCTCCCGACATCTTGAGGAACACTACCGATTGAATCTACGACGGTCACCATCACGAACGGCGTGTTTGCCGCCAGCAGATCATTCATTTTTTCGTATAAGGTGATCACGACTTTGGAGATGCTGAATTCGGCGATTATCAACCACCTACTGCAATATAATCATGCACGGCAGGCGGAAAACTAAACCTCGGCATCCGCAACCGGTTGTCATTGTTGGCTCTCCGTCCCTGAACCAAGGCACGGTGTTTTATCTAATCCTAAGATTACTAATTTCTGAGTGCGTGTTCCAGAGAGAGGGCGCGCATGTCTTTTCCGCAGCTAACTTCTTCCCAGCTTACTAATTGAGCAATTTCTTGATGTTCTCAGTCGGACGACCGAGCACCGCTTGCGAGCCACGCTCGATTATCGGGCGCTGCAACAAATCCGGATGCTTCACCATCAGGTCCACGATTTGATTCTCGTTCAAATCAGCCTTAGCCAAGCCCAGCTCTCGATAAACGGCTTCGGTTTTGCGTAATAGATCTCTGGCAGGCAGATTCATCTTCTTAAGCAACTCTCGCAATTTCGGGGCAGAAAGGGGCTCGACGTAATAGTTGATCTTTTCGTAATCAACGCCGCTTTCCCGTAATATTTTGTCTACTTCACGGCACTTGGAACACGTCGGCTTTTCGTAGACTGTGATCTTATCCTTCATCTTTGCCTATCTGAGCGGGGGAGCAAAATCGACATATTCGATCGAACATCATGTTAGCATGGGGGCCATGGGCATTTCGACATCCCTTCTTGAAAGCACCGGACATCGGTCATATCCACCGCCAACATCAGCATGGATTATGAGCCAAACATGGCTGGAATTACTATTTGCCCACTGGAAAGTGCCGGTCGAACATCTGCAAAAGCAGCTCCCGGCCAGCTTAGAATTGGATCTTTACGAAGGCTGTGCCTATCTCGGTGTCGTCCCATTTCGCATGAGCGATGTCAAACTTCGCGGCACTCCATCGGTGCCTGGTCTGTCTGAGTTTCTGGAATTAAATGTGCGCACCTATGTCACCGTTGGTGGTGTGCCAGGAGTCTACTTCTTTAGCCTTGATGCCTCGAATGCAATCGCAGTGCGCATTGCTCGCGCCTGGTATCACTTGCCATATTACGATGCAAAAATGGCGCTGGACTTCCACTCGACCGAAGCGGGCTCCGGTATTCCAGATGGAAAAAAGCGCACCAGTGAATCAGAATGGGTGCTTTATTCCAGTACACGTAGCGGCGCCGCAAACAACGAAGCGATTTTCGAAGCAATCTATCGTCCGCAAGCCGCTATTGAATACGCTAAACCGGGCTCGCTCGAAGCCTTTCTCACCGAGCGTTATTGTCTCTATGTCGGCAATCGACAAGGGCGCATGTGCCGCGGCGAAATTCACCACAAACCATGGCCTCTTCAACTCGCCGAGGCTCGCATATCAAAGAACACGATGGGCCAACGGCATGGTTTCGATTTATCAAGCGAGGAGCCGATTCTGCATTATTCTTCACGCATCGACACAATCGAGTGGCCAATTAAACCAATCGATTAGTCAAATCAGTCGTCTAGTAAAGCACTCAAGCAATCACGAGAAGCAATTGAACATGTTACCAATAAAAACCAAACGCTTGGTAATGCGAGATTTCAGGATAACTGATTGGTCGGCTGTGCACGCTTACGCATCAGACCCTGAAGTTGTTCGTTACGTCGAATGGGGACCAAACAGCGAGCGCGATAGCAAAGATTTTGTTGAATATGCAATCCGCCTGAGTGAGTGCGAACCTCGCGAAGGCTATGAATTAGCCGTAGTTTTTCCACAGTCCCCGCATGCGCTGATCGGAGTAACAGCTATACACGTCTCCCAGCCTCACAATCGTGAAGGTTGGCTCGGATACTGCTTCAATAAAGCATACTGGGGGCAAGGCATGGCCACCGAAGTAGCAGAAGCTGTGCTCGCATTCGGCTTCTCGCAGCTCAATCTAAATAGAATATTCGCCACTGTTGATCCAGCTAACAAAGCCTCCGCAAAGGTATTGCAGAAGATAGGCATGCTTTACGAAGGTCATCTTCGCCAACACAAATTAGTTCGTGGAACCTGGCGTGATACCGACCTGTACGCCGTAGTCCGGGCCGACCGTGAAAGCGGCTAAGGTCCCGACGACTATATCAAGCGGCGACCAAATCGCACACAACCAGGTTGTACAACAAGGCAATTCGTTGCGCTCTAGTCAAACGAAAATTGCCCAGAATCTGCAGAGCGCTCACCGTACCGTCAGCCCCCAGAAACAGTTGCTTCTGTAGAGTCATGTCTACAGGCACACCACGACTAGAAAGCAACTGCTCAAATTCGGCTTCCGAAGAGAGACTTTGTTTACGACGTAGCCTAGATTCGAGAGTGATTCCAGCAAACTCCAACGCTTTAGACTGATCGGCGACCTTTTTCACTTCACCGATCAGCTGATCGCAACTCATTGATATTGTTGTTTGCTCGCAAATTTCTGAAGAGAGATAAGTGAACCTCCCTTTTTGCCAGGTTAGCAATTCAACAAAAGCCGGATCGCCTAAACCGTCGGGAGCGACCGCGTGTACTGGCTCTCCGGCGGCGAAGAAAATTTCCCCTTGTTGAGAATTTCCGCCCAGAAAGCTGAGGCAGCCAGTCAATTTATGGCCGTGGATTGCCTGCACCAGTTGGCTGCTCTGCACCATAGACAGCTCACCGCTGGTGGGTGGCTCCGGCATCGACGACTGCAGCGCCGCCTGCAGTGCAGACAAACCGGAGTCGCTTGGGCTTTGCTGTTGTCGGGGCGACCATGACTGACTCTCGGGCTGCGCTGCCGTCGACCATGGTTGAACGACCGGTGGCGGCTGCTCTGGCGTCCACGATTGGGCCGGAGCTGTTGGGAATGCTGGCGTCGCTGGCAATGCTGGCGCTCCATAATTGACAGCCGGCGCGGTCATACCAAAAATCATCGGTTTATAGCTAGCAGCACTGCCGGGAAGCGCGGCGGCCCCCTTGATACCAATCACTGATTCCGCAATTGAGACATTGTCGTCGACGGTACCGCCCGATTCGACGACACACGTGTCAGCGATTAGAGAAACATATCCTGTTTGATGAGTCCAGCTCGGATTAGGCGGAACATAGCGGGGGCGAAACTCACCCGGCTGCGCTGGCGGCGGCGGTGGTGGTCCTTTCAGTAGCGTCCAGATCGGCTCGCCGCCCCCAGGATCGCATATGATTTGCAACTGGCATAAGATTTCTGGATTGTGCAACATCCAGTTAACTTCAATGACCCGACCTATGTTCTCATAAGCCTTTTCCAAATGCTTCTGCAGAATGTCTTCCGATGGCGGCCCAGCAATCGTGTGTTTGATTGGAATCGCTTGAGAGCCCTTTGGTTTTGGAATTAACACGCTGACCTCACACTGAACACAATCGTCGCCAAAAATTTGACTCCTTTTGCCTATCTACCCCGGCTGGCTAGTCAGACCGATCAAGGTGCCGAAATTTAATGATCCTTATGTTCGCCACTGCCTGCCGCTAAGCGCGGCCGACTGGTTCTGCCTTTTTCAGAGGATGCCGCTTTTGATGCACCATTCGAGTCGCCATTCGACCCTCCATTTGATTCGCCATTGTTGGAGACATTTTGGTAATAAGTCAGCCGCGAGAGAATTTGCTCGCCGGTGGCAGGCAGATTGAGACGGGCAATTTCATTGCCGCTGACAAACGAGAGCGCGTGTTTGATCGCCATGAATACGGCGAAGCCCAGCAAAAAAGGAGGCTCTCCCACGGCTTTAGTCGAGGCGACATTGTTTGTGTTGGTGTCATTGTCAATCACATTCACATTCATCACATCGGGAATGTCGTGAATATTGGGAATCTTGTAAGTCGTTGGCGAGTACGACAAAAGTGCGCCCTTATCTGAATAACGCAATTCCTCGTTTGTCACCCAGCCAATGCCCTGAATCATGCCGCCGACTATCTGGCCGCGATTGATACCAGGATTGATTTGTTTACCTACATCCATGAGCGCATCGAGCCGCAATATTCTCGATTCCCCGGTGAATCGGTCGATCAAAACCTCTGCCACGGCACAGCCGCAAGTGAAATACAAGAAAGGGTTGCCCTGCCCGATCGTCCAATCGAAATCGATCCCGCGGGTGGCGTAGAATCCACGCTCACCAAGACTGCGCCTTTCGCGATAGCACATGATGACCAGGTCAGTGAATTTCAAGCGGTTGTGCGGGCGGCGATCATCAAACACTTCCCCGTTTTGGAAAACGATACGCTCGGCATAGCTGCCGATGCCTATCTCCTGTTTCGAAAAATAATCGGCGGCACATTCAGACATGGTTTTTTTGATCGTCCGGCAAGCATTAACTGCCGCCGCGCCATTCAGGTCTGTGGCGGCCGAAGCGGCGGTCGGCGAAGTGTTGTTGTTCTTTTCCGTCGACGTCGGCATAGTGATCACATGCTCAGGCTCAATTGAAAACTCGTGTGCCACCAACTGCTGAATATTCGTATTTACTCCCTGTCCCATTTCTGTGGCGCCAGTGGAAACCTGCACGGTTCCGTCCATGTAGATATTGACCAGAGCATTAGCCTGATTCATAGATTTGTTCGTAAAGGAGATCCC
>CAJCHQ010000506.1 GCA_903970295.1 Bryobacterales bacterium | reverse complement strand
CTTGCCGGGTGGGCTCGAACCTCGTCACGATCAGCTGAAGGAGCTGGTCAAAAAAGGGAAGATCGACGCCTACGAGGTGCTCGGCCGCGAAGTCGTGCTCTACTGGCGCGACTTGCCGGCCAAAGCCAAAGTCGAAGTGCCAATCAGCCTGATCGCTGCCGTGCCGGGTACTTACACGGGACCCGCCAGTCGTGCTTACCTCTATTACACCGACGAGCACAAGCGTTGGGTCGACGGCGTCAAAGTGGAGATTGCCGCGAAGTGATAGATCTCAGTGACAGTTCAATTCACACAATGAGCCGGGCTGAACTTGAGCTCGCCATTGAATGGGCGGCAGCTGAGGGTTGGAATCCCGGATTATACGATCTCGACACCTTCTACGGTGCAGACCCTGATGGCTACCTGGCAGGCGAGTTAGATGGGGAAATAATTTCCACAATATCTGCAGTGAGCTACGGACCGCATTTCGGTTTCATCGGATTCTACATTGTTAAACCCTCCCATCGCGGACGTGGCTTTGGCTTGCGCCTCTGGCAAGCGGCCATGAAGCGCCTGGAAGGACGCAACATCGGGCTGGATGGGGTGCCTGCGCAGGAAGAAAACTACCGCCGATCAGGATTCAGAACAGCGTACACTAATATTCGCTACGAGCATATTAGCGATGGCTATGACCAAGGAAATACGATTGCTTTCGCTGAAACTCACAACAGCCAGATTTTTGACTTCGACACAAAATTTTTTCCTGTGCCGCGCACCTTGTTCTTGCAAAAATGGCTGCGGCAGGAGGGTTCCAAAGTCCAGGTTTCACTGCAAGATGGCGATATGACGGGCTATGGTGTCATTCGTCCGTGTCGCAAGGGCTTTAAAATCGGCCCGCTTTTTGCCGAAACAGAGGCAGTTGCCGATTCCATATTCAGAGACCTGGCTAACATTGCCCGCGGACAATCTGTTTTCCTGGATGCTCCCCAACCCAGTGCCCAAGCAGCTGCTCTCGCCAAGCGCTATAACATGAAGCCCATGTTTGCTACCAGCCGCATGTACACTCAAGAAGCGCCGCAATTGCCTCTCGAGAAAATCTATGGCGGCACGACGTTCGAATTGGGATAGTGTCAAATTGCGGAAACAGCGAATGCTATCTAATTTATTTGACTTGCCAGGGTGCATTGCTTGTACCGGACACACCGTTAGTGAAAATACCACCCGATGAGCCCACAGACGGGTCGACCGATTGATCTTTGCTGTCGTTGATATTCACCAAAACTTGCCTGATCACATCTTCGGCACCAAAACCGAGACCACCCAAGACCAGCATACAGACTGCCGTAACGCAGCCGATGCCGAGCGCGTACTCGACCATACTTTGTCCATTTTGGTTTCTTCGTTTCATGCCAAAATTTTGTAAACCTAAATGCCAATTCACAGCAGCGATAAGGTCCTCATTATAATAGTGAAAAGTCAGTGAAGCTCGATTAAGGGCTTTTTAACCAGCCTACCGGTGAGCAACGTCCATCTCACTCCAAGCGCCCCGCCCCCATACCTCACCCAGGCGTTCTTTTTCTCGCCGCGATCAGTTCCTCCACATTCAGCCTTGCGTCGCCGGCATCGAAAATTCGGTTCTGATTGGATTCGTAGGCAACGTAACCAGATCCCAAATTCCGTGTTGGCGCTATGCCCTGCATGTCGCCGAGATGAATTCTTTGCAAGGTCCAAGCAGTTGCAGCAGTGAACAGCATCTTCCTTTCCTTGACGGCATGCGGGCACTGGCCATTTTCTGGGTGATGGGCTTTCACACTCACGGTCCGATTGCCGGATTCCTGGCGCAGAACGGCGGCTGGTCCGGAGTAGACATATTTTTCGCGATCAGCGGTTTTCTCATCACCGGTATTTTATTGCGCGAACAAAACAAGAAAATGCCCAGCAGCTAGATCAGCCGGCGCCCGACTTGCAAGCGAAGTGCGAGACCGCTGGAGGAAAGGCGCGATCAGCCAGCGTGCGACGTTTCGATCCCGATCGAACAGTTTGTCCTAACTTCGTCATGCAATATGTTTCAGAGTGGGTTTGGCTTTTGAGGCAAGACTGATAACGTCAGAAAGCGACATGATGGAAACAAGTTTAGATCCGCGAATGGAGGCCTTGCCAGGGAATTCTATGCATTGGCTATCCACTATGCCTACATCCGGGGACTTTATCTGAAGCGGCAGATCGATTAGGATCGCTTCGCGATAGAACTGTTTGTGCACCAAAATGAAAGACAATAACGCGATAATTCAGAAAATCAGAAAGCTGCTGGCTCTTGCCGACGGCGCCAGCAATAACAATGAGCACGAGCGAGAAGTGGCAATGCAATTTGCTATGGACTTGCTCGGCAAACATAATTTGAGCCTGGCTCAAGTAGAAGGGCAATCGCTGAATATCAGTGTATGCACGGTCGAAGGCAGCTTCAGATTGGAGCGATGGGTGGAACACGTTTTGGACGCGGTCTGCGAGCTTTATTACACCAATTACTACATCTCTGTGCGCAAAACTCCGATGTTTGTGGGAACCGCAGAAAATATTGCTGTTGCCATTGACGTCGCGACTTGGCTCATAGAGTCTATTCGTAAGGAAAGCAATCGTCTCTACAAGGATAGCTATGAACGTCGAAGCTTTCGCACGGGAGCCGGCTGGGCAATTCTCATGCGTGCCATAGACATGGTGTTCGAAGAGCAGTATTCAAAGACAAGCGCGACTCCGGGCACGAGCTTGACTGTCGTCCGAAACCAACTCGAGAGCGCCAACGAAGAATATATGTCCCACCTCAATTTGCGTCAGACGAGAAGACGAACGGTATACATCGATCGAGACTCATTCGACAACGGCTCGAGCTATGGCGCCGGCGTTTCACTGGGCAAGCAAAAGAAGCGTCTGCCACAATTCGCGTGATTGGGTCTGAAGGTACTTAAAACTAAGAGACCGGTGGCGATTGGGGGTGTATTTTCGATTGCCGGTGCTTTCTTTCGAACGATCGTTCACTGTTCATGAACGGTGAACGACGGGAATGTCGGATGCAAGAGCGGGCACCCAAGGCTCAAGAATGTCAACAGGACTCATTTCCAGACATACTACAATAAGGGCCTGTGCAAGCGCTCGTTGACAAGGTATGGGCGGATGGATTCAGACAACGCTCAGTCGAAGAAGAGAAAATCGATCAGAGATGGCAGCGCCACGCAGCTACCGTTGCCTTTTCTTGCAGATGCTTTGAATGAATGCGAACGGTTGCGTTCGGAAAATACTGCTCTCCGCCAAGAGAATGCGCTACTGAAAGCCGAAGTGGTGCAACTTAAATCCGCGACGCCGAGCTCAAAAACAGCCGAATCGAAGTCGATCTATCAGGTACCCGACCCCCAGAAGAAATTACCGGAGTCTGCGACAGACTATCGGGTCAAGCTATTTCAAAGCCTTTTCCGCAGTCGCAACGATGTCTATGCAGAAAGGTGGCAAAAGAAAGATGGCACCACCAACTACTCGCCAGCAAAACTGCACCAATGGGAAAGCCACACAAAAAGTGAGCGTGGGAAATCGCAATGCGGACCTGGATGTCAGCTTCTTCCGCTGACAGATAAAGTTCTTGAAGAACATCTAAAAGGACAGAGAACTGTTGGAATATATCCCCTCCTGAAGGACGAAAGCTGTTTCTTGCTAGCTCTAGACTTCGATGAATCTGACTGGAGCGGAGATGCTCTTGCATTCCTCGACACCTGTGACAGAATTGGCGTTCCGGCATATTTGGAGAGATCGCGCTCTGGAGCTGGGGCACACGTCTGGATCTTTTTTGATATGCCAGTTCGTGCTTCTCAAGCTCGCTCATTGGGAGCATTTTTGATCTCCGAGACGAAAGAGAACCGATACCAACTCGGGTTCAAATCGTACGATCGCATGTTTCCGAATCAGGACACAATGCCGCGCGGGGGCTTCGGCAATTTAATTGCTTTGCCGTTGCAGGCAGAACCAAGCCGTGCTGGTAACAGTGTCTTTGTCGATAGAAATCTCCAACCCTTTGAGGACCAATGGACTTATCTGGGCGCGATTGTTCGCATGCGTTGCGCGGATGTTGAATCCATAGTGCGGGAGGCTTCCACTCGCCATGCGCTAATAAACGTCCCTTTGTCTTCGGACGAGGCAGATTCGGAGGAACCGTGGAAACGAAGTCCTTCTGCAAAACCACAAGACAAGAAATTGAGGGAACCGTATCCCAGAGAGATTACAGTCGTGCTCGGAAACATGGTCTATATCCCAAAGGCAGGTTTTAGTTCGGCGGCCTTGAGTAAATTAATGGGTCTTGCCGCCTTTCAAAACCCGGAGTTTTATCAAAAGCAGGCAACCAGGCAGTCAACGCATGAAACACCGAGAGTAATTTGTTGCGCTGAAGATTTGCCCAAACATATCGCCCTGCCTCGCGGTTGCCTTGAGAGCCTGAAGGAGCTATTTATCAACAACGACATAGCTGTTTCGGAGATTGATGAGCGATATGAAGGCATCTCCATTGAAGCAAACTTCAAGGGGCAATTGCGAGACGAGCAACCGGTAGCTGCTACACAAATATTGAACAGCGATTTAGGAATCTTAAGCGCATCAACAGCCTTTGGAAAGACGGTGGTGGCATCGTATGTGATCGGCAAACGCAAAACCAATACCCTGATTCTCGTTCACACGCTGCAGTTAATCGACCAGTGGAAGGACAGACTTGAGCAGTTTCTGGACACGCCTCCGAAGAGCATCGGCCAAATTGGTGGTGGCAAGAAGAAAAGGACCGGCATCATCGACATTGCCACCATCCAAAGTCTTGGGAGAATGGGCGTAGTTTCTGAAGTTGTTGGTGAATATGGACAGATCATCGTTGATGAATGCCACCATATTTCTGCCTTCAGCTTCGAGCAGGTCGTGAAGCAAGCTAAGGCGAAGTATGTATTAGGTTTGACCGCGACTCCCGTTCGAAAGGATGGTCATCAACCGATCATCATGATGCAGTGTGGCCCAGTAAGGTTCAAAGATTCTCTAAGAAATAGAAAACTTATCACTGGAGTCAAGCATATGGTGATTCCCAGGGAGACCGGGTTTCAGATGCCACCGTCTCAACAAGAGGGCACCCACATTAATGAGTTGTATGACGCCCTGGCAATCGACGAGAAGAGAAATGAGCTCATCTTTGACGACATTCTGAAGGAGCTTGAGCAAGGTAGATCGCCGCTGGTCATTACGGAACGTCTGGAACATTTAGACGGTCTGGCTTCGAAGCTGCAGGGCTTCGCGAAAAACATCATTATCTTGAAGGGCGGCATGACGAAAAAGGAAAGATTGGCGATCTTCGCTAAATTGAAGTCGATACCAGATGATTCCGAACGACTTATTTTAGCGACCGGCAAATATATCGGCGAAGGCTTTGATGATTCCCGCCTGGACACACTCTTTCTTTTGTTGCCTATTTCTTTCGAAGGAAGAGTTGAACAGTACGCTGGGCGACTGCACCGCCAGCACACGGACAAGACCGATGTACGCATCTATGATTATGTGGATTCCAGTCATCCGATCTTGAACAAGATGTTTGAGCGCCGCTGTATCAAATATCGAAAGCTCGGCTATGAAATAGCAGTGGGTTAGAAATTGGATAGATCTAGACGGATGCAGTCGAATGGCAAAG
>CAJCHQ010000505.1 GCA_903970295.1 Bryobacterales bacterium | reverse complement strand
CCGCCGGTAGTGGCATTGAGCATTTATGTTGTCTTCTGGTCTGTTGGCGGCACACTAGTTGCGTACACCATTCTTTCTCTTTTCGGCATGTATGGAGATTGGCTGGCTATATACACCTCACCTTTGACGAATCTGGTCGTTATCATCGCTTGCATTCACGCTCTGGCAGTGGCTGCCCTGATCTGGCTGGCGTACGGCGAAAAGCCCCGCCTCTGGTTTGCTCGCAAAACCAGGCCGCACATGGTCACCCGCGAGAAAGAATTGTTCGCCCAGCTGAATGAAAATCGCACGATCGAAAATTATTTGCAACTGGGCTGGTTTTATTTCGAGATGGGTGTAGAAAAACAGGCGCGAAAATATTGCGATTTGGTCGACAAATCTTCTCCGGCAGAGCCTGGACATCACCTTCTGAGAGGCTATATTTTGCAGACAGCCAATCAGTTTGCCGCCGCCAAAAACTCATTCCTAATATGTGCGCAAAACCAGTACGCTCCAGTCGAGATGCGCAGTGATGCTTTCATGGCAATCGGTAATTGCCAGGTGAACGAGCTCGAGACTGCTGCCCGCGGTGGACCCGTCAAGCCAGAATTGTGGCAGCCGGCGATCGAAAGCTACACCCAGGCTGTGGCAGCAAAACCGGATGCTACCACCCCATATTTCTGTCGAGGCAGTCTTTATGCCAAACAAGGTCTTTACAACCTGGCGGAAGAAGACTTTTCAACCGTGTTGAATTCGCAATGCTTGGATACTAATTTATCTGAGCTCGCCAAGGCGGAACTGGCGCACCTACGCCAGACACAAGCCCCCAAGCAATAAATTTATCTCAGGCTTGTCATGGTATGCCCACCTATAATTTGGCTCTTGGCAGTCCCTTAATATGAGCCCGATATGGACATCAACGCGGTTTATCTTTGGACTGTGGCTTCGGTCACAGCCTTAGTCGCAGCCAATACAGTCTGGAAACTCTGGACCGAGCGTAAGCGCCTGTTCCGAGACGACCTCAACGAGGAAGATCGAGCACTGGCCTGGCGCGTCGTCTTCTTTCTCCTCTTTCCTCTCGTTACATTGATCGAACTGCGCGCGACTCTGGTCGCTTGCAATTTGCTCGGCGGGTTCGTCAAAGATTGGCATTATGGTTTGCTCTGGTATCAGGTGACACCAGGGGGAGTACCAGATCATTTGCTCGCGCCCATCCTCTTCGCCGGTCCCTTAGCCTCGACGATACTGGCACTATTATTGATACCACCTTTGCTATTTCGCCCGCATCCATTTCTCGCCTGTGTGTTGGGCTACGCCTCGGTCTTCATTCTCAGTGTCACTCTAATCGTGAACCCGCTACTGGCACTGGGCGGATTGGTTGGCGATGACTTTGCTCAAGCTCTCAGCGTCGCCAATATGTCGCAGTTCATTGCCGTGGGCAGCTGCTATCTGGTCTTAGCTCTTCTACTCGTTGCCTGCGTGCGCAATTCGCGCATCAGACTCTGGTTCTCCGAACTGACCAGGCCTACAGCCAGCCGTGACCTCAAAGCAGCCCTCTACAGCCTGCATGGCAGCCCGGAAGATGCCAGGCTCTCGTGCCGCATCGGCATGCTGTACGACAAGGCTGGCTTACACCGCCAAGCCGGGCTGCAACTCAAAAAAGCAAAAGCGAAATATCCGCACTCGCTCTTTACTGTTTTTCTCCACTCGCTGATTGCGTACCGCCAGCGTGACTATAAGACCGCTCGCAAGCTTTTTCTCATGGCAGCCGATGCCTACGGCGTAGACGGTGAGCTCAAAGCCAGTTTGATGGCGGCATCCGGCTGCGCAGCCTTTGCTGCTGCCGACGTGATCGGTGCCCTCAATCTTTCGGAGCGCGCTCTGGAATTCGATCATGCCTGCTTGATCGCCCGCATGGTCAAAGTCGACGTCTTCCTCAGACAGGGTAAACGTGAACAGGCTGGTGAGGAGATTCTCCACGCCATGCGCCTCGGACTCAACCTCGAACTGGAAGATAAAGTGCCACTGGATACGGAAAGAGCCTTCGCCGCCCTGACCCTTCTCGAAGAGCGCGAGAAAGTCCGCCAGATGTTGCAAACTTCACGCAGCTCGTAATGTTTTTCCGCGTATTTCCCCCATTTTTTTGGGACCACTACGACAATTCCCAAACAAAGTCTTTTCCTTTTGCATATAAAGACTATAATTCAGCCAGCGGCCGTGCCCTTGGTATCCCAGTAAAGTTGTGATGTGTGGCTGTGGTGAGGCAGTAATCCTTGGGTTTCGAATTTCCCCGTCGCCTGAATATTCGCACGCGCATGTTGCTTCTCTGTTTGGGCGTGGCGGCTCCGCTTTTGGCGATCGGCAGCCTTGCTGTTTTGAACGAATACCGCACCCTCAAAACGGAAGCAAGTCGAGCCACGGCTTTCCAGGCGGCGATTGCAGTGCGCACCGTCCGTCAGTGGATGCAAGCCCAGATGACGACTCTGGGAGCACTGGCCAGCCTGCCTCAGATGCAATGGCTGGAGCCAGGTTATGCCCGCAAAATTTTTGCCACAGCTTTGCAGGCTGAGCCCGATTGGGAAGACATATCCTTAATCGACACTAATCAGAATATACTGGTTGTCGCCTCCGCCAACGGCTCCGCCGAGACCCGCTACGACCTGGAACCGCTGGTCAAGGACAACTTTTATAAGCGCGTACTGGACAGTCGCAAGGGCCTGATCTCCGATTACACGCATTCGCCTATTTCAGGACAGTCGGCCCTATTGGCTGCCACGCCAGTCTTCCTCAATGGCCATATTCAGGGCGTGATCGTCGCCAGTATCAAACCGAAAGCGATCCTGCACCTATTTACCGGTCTCGGCGATGGCGATGGCAGCATGGTGGCCGTAGTCGACAGTAGCAAGCGAGTAATCGCCCGCACACTGCAAAGCGACTATTGGGAAGGCAAAGATTTTTCTCAGGCGCGCACTGTCAAAGCCGCCAGTAAAGTTGCGAAAGGGCAGATCGAATTAGTCGGCATCGCCGACCCCATACCGCGAGCCTATGCTTTCGAACGTGTGCCGGAAAACAATTGGCATGTGGAAGTGGGCGTCCCCCTTGACACCATATATGGTTCGGCCCAGGATTGGCTTTTGCTCATGGTCGTACTCTGTGGATGCGCTCTGGGCATTTCGATTGTGCTGGCATTCTCGGCTACTAATCACTTTACTCGCAATATCAGCATTCTGGTCAGAGAAGCTCTGGCGCTCGGTAAAGGCGATTTGAGCAAGCGAGTCAATATCCCCGCTCGCGATGAGCTGGGCAAATTGGCCCGTGCCTTCAATCAGATGGCCGAACAGTTGGAGCTCAATCGCGATCTCAAGCTGATGGTCGATAGCATCTCTGAATCAATCAGACATTCTCTCGACCTGCAGGAAATTCTCAACACGAGTGTGCGCGAGCTAGGCACAGCGCTGTCGGCCAGCCGATGTTGCCTGGCTATACTCGATACTCACGAAACGACAGACGCCAGCGACGATGAGCTGGTCTTCGATTACGTTTGGTGGGATGACACCCGCGGCGGTGCGCCGTTGCACAATCGCACCATCCGCATCGCCAAAGACGGCGTCCTCAAGATGATTCTCGAGCAGGGCTCGATTCTCTCACTCGATGTGATCGGCGAGGATTGGAATCCGCTGTTCGAAGCCAGCGGCGAGTCGCCATTCGATTGGAAATCAATCAAGTCACTGATCGCCTGCCCGATCAACAGCAATGACGGCGCTATCGGTCTCGTGCTCGTGCATCAATGCGACCAGTTACGGACCTGGACAGATGCCGAACTGGAATTGGTCGACGGTATCACCTCACACGTTGCTCTGGCAATGCAACATGCACGCTTGTACATTCGCACCAAGACAATGGCCGAGCAAGAGATGCTGATCAATCACATCGTCTCATCGGTGCGCAGTTCACTCGATCTGGACACCATCCTCAGCACGGTCTGCCTGGAAGTAGGTAAGGCGTTGGGAGCCGATCGCTGTATGATTGCCCAGCCCCGACCAGAAGGCCCTCTGATCGTCACACACGATTTTCATGGTGATAAGCTGACTACGGCTAAATCACTCAATCTCTACTCCGACCAAATAGATTTCCATCCCAACGAACCTGCCACCGCTGGCAATGCCAAACACTATACTTTGCTTGGCATCAACCTGGAAAAATTGCTGGCCGAAAATGGCACACAGTTGCACAGCTTGCGCGCCGATGATCCCTCGATCACTCTGGGCGAGTCGCCTCTGGCTGTGATCAACAACATTCACGACGACAGTCGGGCAGCGCCCTTCCGTGATTTTTTGAGTAAAGTCGATTCGCAATCGCTAATTGCCGCTCCTCTGCTGAATGACAAGCGTTTGGTCGGGCTGCTCATGGTGCATCAGTGCCAGCGCCGCAATTGGCGGGCCAGCGAGATTCGCTTGCTCGCGGCAGTGGCAGACCAATTGGCCATAGCAATTTCGCACGCGCAGCTCTTCGCTCAGGTCAAATATCAAGCAATTACAGATGGCTTGACTGGTCTGTACAATCACATCTATTTCAAAAATCGCCTGGCCGAAGAAATCAAAACAGCTCAGAGAAAGGGACTGCCTTGCTCGCTTTTGATGATCGACCTGGACAAACTCAAACAAATCAACGACAACTTTGGCCACCCTGTCGGAGACGCCGCGATCAGACAAGTATCGAATATTCTCAAAAAACTCCTGCGTTCGGGCGACGTCGCTGCCCGCTACGGCGGCGAGGAATTTGGCGTGATTCTGCCGGGTACTTCTTTGGGCGAGGCGGCTTTGATTGCCGACCGCCTGTGCGCCCAAATTCGCAACACGCCGGTACCAGGACTGGGCAAAATTACAGTCTCAATCGGCGGTGCTTGTTACCCGCAACATGCCACCACATCTGCCGAATTGATTGCTAAGGCTGATAAAGCTCTCTATGTCTCAAAGAATTCGGGAAGGGATCAGGCGCGCATTCACGAAGAAGAACCCGTTACAATTTCGAGACCGGCGATTGTCTTGCCGCGCGAAGCTGAACATCTGCCCAGATAGAAGATAGTCGGGTCTTGAAACGTTTAATTCTCTTCGATATAGATGAAACGATGATCTCGTCTGACGGGGCCGGTCGCCGCGCGATCACACGGGCACTGAGGGCGCACCATGACGACATCCCAGAAAGCGCACTACAGATAAATATGTCGGGTAAAACGGACCCCCAAATTATTTCAGAAATTTTGGCTCTGGCTAACAAAACTGACTTGGATAACGGCCAGCTGCAGACGCAATTTATCGAGCCCTACCTGAAAATTCTAGCCGAAGAGATCGAAGCCTCTGAACACTATATTGTTCACGAAGGCATTCTCCGACTTCTGGAAGAGTTGGATAAGCACCCGGATGCATATCTGGGACTGCTCACAGGCAACGTAGAAACCGGTGCCCGGATGAAGCTCGAACGCTTCGACCTGAACAAATATTTCGTCATCGGCGCCTATGGTTCGGATTCCGCTAATCGCCTGGATCTGCCGGCAGTAGCAACGAGGAGAGCGGAGCAACATTTCCGAGAAGATTTCACTCCCGAGCAAGTGGTAATCATCGGCGATAGCGTCAACGACATTAAGTGCGCGCAGCACTTCGGTGCCAAATGTATCGCTGTCAATACAGGAAAAACCGCCTGGGAAGACTTAGAGTCCTTACAACCGGATCATCTCTTTAAAACACTGGCAGCCACAGATATAGTCGTGACAGCCATCTTTTCCTGACCGTTTTCAACTGATGAACAAGCCCTGACCGGCAAATCCAACTCGGGGCAAAAAGACGGTAATTTTTGACTGCGAACAATCAACTCAAGCTGGGCATTTTGATATAGTAGTGAAGGGTGACTCTCCCACCCGGTTTGACTGGCGGAATCCTGGCACCTCTGATTGGCAAGTGACGGCGTCAGCCGCACAATTTTCTTACTGCGGCTAACGCAGCCGAGGATTTTTTTACTATGGACAAATGGGACAGTTATCGCACGTCTGCAGAAAAAGCCATGCAGATGGGGCGACTCGATAACGCAGAATCTTACATGTACGCGGCTTTGACCGAAGCCGAAGACTTCGAAAGAGACGATCCCCGGCTTTTATGGACAGTTGAGCGCCTGGCTGAAATTCTCTTCCGCCAACAAAAATACGATCAGGCCGAGCCTATGTGCCGGCGGGCGATCGAAACTTACGAAATTCACTTTGGCTCGGATCATCCGGACGTCGGCATTCTCACCAACAATTTGGCCATGCTCTGCCACTTGCAGAGAAAAATGGGAGATGCGGAACTGTTGTACAAGAAAGCTCTCGATATGCAAACCAAAACTCTCGGTGTTAATCATCCGGAAGTGCGCAATCTGCTCGGCAATTATGCCAATTTGCTGCAAACGACACACCGCGAAGCCGAAGCCGAACACATGCGCCAGATGGCAAAAGGCATAGTGACCGGGCGCTGGAACACCTCAGGCACTTACAAAGCATTCGCCAGGCAGAATCAACTCAGTACCGGCGAATTGCAACAGGAACTGCAGGCGCAAGGCGCTCCGAAAACAGACCCTAATGCACCACCGGTGCTACCACCCCAGCGTGAACGTCAAAGCGATCGTTAAAGCAATCGTGAGAGTGCCGTCTAGATTGGCTGCAGCATTCTCTGCAACATATGCCTTGCAATGTCTGACGCGTTCCAAGGTCTGATCCTGTCTGTCTTTGCCTTCACGTCTCTTGCCGCGGTCGCAGAAGCGTGCCGACGCATCCGCTCGATTTGGTCGCCAGGATCTGCTGGAATCGGTGCGCGCCCGCCCAGCAAGTTATAATTAGCGCACCCAAAAGTAAAAATATGCCAGCAAACCAGTCAGGGAAGTCATTGCCAGACAAGGAACGGATCCTAAGAGGTAATCCACGCCGAACTAGAGCCTTTTTAGCTCTGGGCTCGAACGAAGGCGACCGGGTCGGCTTTGTTCAGCAAGCCATGCAATTTCTCAAGGATGTGCCTGGAATAAGCGTCAAAGAATCATCCAGTTTGTACGAGACCGAACCGCTCGGGGTCGGCTATTCCGAATGGTTTGTCAACGCAGTGGCGGCGATTGACACGACACTTTCGGCTGATGAGCTGCTGGCGACCTGCCAGGATATCGAAAAGCGCCTGACCGGTTTTCAGGGGCAACCAGGTCTGGATCGTGAAACGGCAGTATACGGGCGACGCCGCATAATCGATGTCGATTTGCTTTTCTTCGGCGACCAGATCCTCGATTCTGATTCTTTACGAGTGCCGCATCCGACCTCGGCTCAAAGGGCCTATGCGCTCGTGCCCATGCTGGAAATCGCACCTGATTTCATCCACCCCAGATTTAATAAAACGGTCTGGCAAATACATGAAAGTTTGCCGCAGCCAGAGCAAGTATTTCTTTACGGAACGCGGGGAGCCGATGGTGAGATCCGCTAAGCTGAGGAGAAACTTTTGCACTTAAAGATAGGAACAGATATCTGCTCTGTCGGTCGTATACAAAAATCGCACGACCGCTTCGGACAGAGATTCATGGAGAAGATTTTGACCCTTGATGAAATCGCTTATGTGCTGAGCAGACCGAAACGTATCGCCGAAACAATTGCTGCCCGTTTCGCCGCTAAAGAAGCGGTCTCCAAAGTTCTGGGTACGGGTTGGCGTGGCATCGACTGGAAAGAAGTGGAAGTCACAAAAAAGCGCTCGGGTGAACCGGGAATCGCTCTCCACGGTCGCGCGGCTGAGCGGGCAAATCTGCTCGGATTGAAAAATTTTGAGGTAAGCATAAGCCATGAACGCGAATACGCAGTGGCTTTTGTTGTCGCCTATGGCGATTAGGCACCATCCTTCGGGCAACAGCAATGATTAACCGGCGCTCTCCTCTGCTATGGCTCTTACTTATCGGGCTAATTGGTTGCCTTTGCTATTGGCGAGAGAACAACAAAGTATTTCCCTCGGCCTCAATTGAATTAAAAGTACCGAAATCTCAAATCATCGAGCTATCCGATCACTGGAAAGACAAATGCGCTTATAAAGAAACGAAGAAGGACCAGATCGTTTCGACTATTTTTTCTTTCGATGATGATGCCAAAACTTTTCTCGAATACGAGCTTGGCCAATCGACAGCCAATGAGCTGATGCGCTCGACGATTCCGATTTGGTACTGGTCCACGCGTTATTGCAAACCGCTCAAGCAAGAAGAATTTACCTGCTGGGTCAGTCCATCAGGTCAACTCGTTTCTTACGATCACACAATCGAAAACGATGCCGAGCTTCCTGATGTAAGCCACGAACAAGCCTTGACCATGGCTAAAGAAGCTCTGGCTAACGACGATAACGTCGACTTGACTAATTACAAGCTAATCGAAGATGGCTCCATTAATCAGTCACATCGCACCGATCATTACTTCACCTGGGAAGACACTAAACAAACGTTCAAAGGCGCCAAACTGCGTGCTTACGCTTATATCTCAGGCAATACAGTCACTCAAATCAACCACTTTCTCTATATTCCGGAATCGTGGAAACGGAAATTCAGCAAACTGCGCTCCTATAACAATGCTCTCGAAGACGTGGCCAGCATCTTCTACACAGCTCTCAACACCGGTGTTTTCTTTGTCTTCATCTGGGCTTTCGCCAACAGCTACATTCGCTGGCGCTTTTCTCTGATTGTCGCTCTCGTCTATTCAGCACTTGCCATTTTCGAGTCACTCAATTCATTGCCCAGCTCGATTCACTCCGAATATTCCACCACCGCCCCCTGGGATGGCTTCATGATGGAATTCGTTCTCGGTGCCTTGTGGAGCGGTGTCACCAGCTTTTTCCAGACGTTCATGCTGGTGGCTGCGGTCGAACCTCTTTATCGCGTCTCGACGCCGAATCAAATCTCAATGGAGAAAATTTTCTCCTGGCAGGGCTTAGGCACCCGTCAAACACTTGAAGGCGCTTTGGCTGGCGTTGCCACATTCGGTCTGCATCTGGGTTGGCTGGTGATTTATTACATATCAGGGCGGATGTTCAGTTTATGGTGCCCGCTCGAAGTCCAAAATGTCGAGACTCTGAGCACAACGGTGCCGGCGTTTTCAGCAATCAATATTGGCTTCATTGCCTGCTTGACCGAAGAATTGACTTACCGCGTGTTGGGACTGGCTGTCTTTCAGAGATTCGTCAAGAAGTTCTGGCTGGCTAATTTATTGCAGGCCGCCGCCTGGGCTTTCATGCACAGCAATTATCCACAGGAGCCGCCCTACGCCAGGGGTCTCGAGCTGACCGTAGTGGGCACCGTATATGGTGCAATCTTGCGACGATATGGCTTGCTGGCTTGCTTGCTTTCGCACAACCTCGTCGACAGCTTCCTGGGCTTGGCGCCATTATTTTCAGCCGCCGGCACCAGCTTGCAGATCTCGGCCTATGTCGCAGCCGTGCCCTTCTTGCTCATGGTCGCTTTACCTGTTTATCTGCGCCTAAAGCAAAAAGTCTTCACGCCCGAGGAAAAATTGCTCAACGCAAATTTCATCACGCCGAAAGAAAGTTCATTGATTGAAGAGGTCAAGCACACTCCGGGGAGCTATCTCTATAAACCTCTTAAAACGGCGACAAGAGTTATTTTAGCTTCGACAATCGCCTTTGCCTGGGCCGTGGAATTAGGATTTTTCTTCCCCACCCTCGGCTCAGAAGTGCCAATTATTTACAGTCGCGAGGAAGCTATTAAAAAAGCCCGCGAGATCCTGGAAGAGCGCGGCTTACGCCCGGACAATTTCACGGCCGTCGCTTGGGTGGGCAGTGGTATAACGCTCGAACAATTTCAGTATATCTATGAGAAGGAGCCTACACGCGTTCAGTCTCTAGCCATGTGCCCGGAAACACCTTTCATTTGGTCGGTGCGATTTTTCAAACCAACCAGCGGCAACGAATATACGGTAGCATTCGATCGCACCGGCAAATTGATTGAAGTCAATGTCACTCAGGAAGAAGACGAACCTGGCGCCACCTTAACCAAGGAGGAAGCGGCCAAGGTTGTCGAAGCTTATTACCGGAAAAATCATCCGGAAATGCTTCCTTATACGATCGAAGCACCGACCGAACAGAAAAAAGAACATCGCACCGACTGGATATTCAACTTTAAGGTACCCAAATTCAAAGTTGGCGATGCCGACTATAAAGTCCAGATCAAATGCATCGGAGACCAGCCTAGCGGCTTCTCCAGCGGCTGGTCGGTGCCTGAGAGCTGGACCTTCAAACGCAAAATTATCAACTGGCGCGAGCGCATTTGTGGCTACGTTCCTCTAGCCGTCGATTTCGTTTTCGGAATTCTGGGACTGCTCTGGGCTCGAGGCGTGATTCGGGCTTCAGCAATCAACTGGAGAACGGCAATGGTTTTCGGTTTGATGCTGTCGACTCTAACCCTGGCTAAGATCATAAACGACTGGCCCATTTACTATTCAAATTACGATACTGATTCACCTCTAATCATCTTTTTTATCAAAGAAGTAGTGCGAGATTTTCTGGATGTAATCTCGCAATTTTCCGTCGGCATCGTCAGCGCCGCCTTTGGCATCGGCGCCATGCGCCTGCTTGCGCCGCGCACAACAATCGCTTCCATATTTCAAACCACCTTCAACCCAAATAAAGGCAAAGAGATGGCGAGCAATCGCCAGATGTGGCTGGATGCAGCTCTCGTCGGCTACGCCGTGGGCGTTGGCTGGCAAGCATTCAATGTCATCTTCGCCTATATGCGCTTCAAATTCTCGCCGGAAGTTGTCTCCTCCGCGCTAGAAGGCACATCGTACCTGGTCAATTTTTTCAACCCGGCCCTTGCGATCATTTGCGATGCTTTTAGCAACGGTATCGAATTCGTCTTTGCCGCGGCCATTGCGGTAGGACTTTACGCCAAGTTCATTCGCAGCTTCGGCCTCTACTTCTGGCTTACCTTGCTGCTTAGCCTGATTTTCCCTAGCGGCGAAAGATACTGGCAAGAATATGCTCTGCAAGCTTGCAGCTATTTTGTTTCGAGCATGATCTTGTGGTTGCTTGTGGCGAAATTAGCCCGCGAAAATCTCGCCGCCTACTTCATCACCGCAGCAACTGGCAATCTCGTCGCATCTTTGAGAATTTTGGTTTCACACGGCAGACCGCAATTCATTCAAGACATCATCAGCGTCACGGTGATCATGCTCATCCCTCTCGGCTATGTGCTTTACGCCAGCTTAAACACAGCCAGCCGAGAAGTGGAAGACACTACCATCGCAGAAACAGAGCAACAAATTTCTGACACAGAAGTTTCTGACAGCTAGAAACTTTGCTGTTTGTTTTGAACTTTTCTGCAACTCGACTCGTTACTAGTTTCTGGGGAGGTGTACACCTCGACAGAATAGCAATGCAGTTCAGAGGAAAAATGCGCAATTTTCCTCTGAGCTTTCGGGAGGCAAAAAGAAGATGTGGATCACTGCTAAAATCAGAAAATTTATTTTCGGACTAGCGGATGGGCAGACGTTCGCGACGCGCGAGCTGCTCAACTTTGGACCGAGAAAAGCTGTGGACTCAGCACTTTATAGATTAATTGACAAAAAAATCATTGTGCGAGCGGCGCGTGGAGTCTTTTTCAAACCATCGGACGATAACGAAAATCCCAAGATGCCACCACTTGCGCAAATTGTCGCGACAAAAACTCGCGCGTTCAGTAAGGATGCATTAGTGCAACATGGCAAAGATGCTGCCCAAGTGTTGGGAATCGCAACTCAAGGCAATTTAGCACCGACTGTGGTTGCATCAGGCTCTTCGACCTCATTTGTTTGTGAATCTTCAGATTATGGCAATTGCCGTGTGCATATAAGAAATGCCAACCCCTTGTCACGCAGATTCGGTAACAGCCACATCGGCTTATTTTTTAGAGCGATGAAAAGCCTACCCCAGGCTGATCGCAAACTGCACATATTTTTGAAAGCGCAGCACAAATTCGATCGCACGCAGAGACAAGAATTGAGAGACGCTTCGATGTGGATGCCCGGATGGCTAGCACAAATGTTTTGGCTCAAGCCGCAAGACTTTCTTGGCGGATATCCTGAGTTACCGGTAAATTAGTTGCTGCGAGCCATGGAATGCTGGCGGATTTTGGCATACCCCGATTGGCATATTGGCGATTAGTCTCGACACTGGCGGTTGATTAGCCCGGGCTATCGTCGATTGGTCGACCGATCGACATGGCAATCATCAAACATTGATCTACGCGCTCCATTGTTTCCTGGGGAAACTGGCCAATTCTGCTGACCAATAAAGTTTTGGGGATGGTGGCAATAACGGTGCAATCGATCACGCTATCGAGGCGAAGGCCGCCAGCTTTTCCTTCTGGCGAGTCCATCGAAACTACGACTTGTGTCGGCTCTCGCCCGGCGCGAGTGACATTGCTCGTGAGCGGCACCAAAAGGACGTCGTCCAGGCGCGCGTTATTGTTGTCATTGGAAATAATGACGGCAGGTCGGCGTTTGGTCTGGGTTTGCCCTTCATCCGTAGTGTACGGAAAGGACACCAAAACAACATCGCCTTTCTTGTATACGGCAGGTTTCGATGGAACCGGCGCTGGCTTTGAGGACATTTTCTAGTAAAGGAGGTCGTTGAAAATAGTGCCAGCTCATTGTACCAGTGAGCATTCTCCGTACATCGCTATAGATTTTGGCTGAGTTGGAGGACCAAAGTGCACCTAGCCTCGGTTTGGCAGACGCAAAAATACAGGGGCGGCAACCCCTGTCTGCATAAGACAATTTAATTATTAGCCCAGCGTCTGAGGAACCAAATCCGCGTAAGGATCGTGCTCATCGTACGAATCGCGCGGGATAGTGCTCATTGACAGGCGGGAATAATCCATCACTGTCGTCTTTCTATCGTCGACAATCGATGCCGCCGTGATGAAAAGGCTCTGGAACAAAGCACGCTCGACACTGATTGACGGTTTGTTGAGGTCAACGCCGTTCTTGCCGGGGGCTTTCTTTTTCTTATCCCAAAAATTATGCGTCATGCTGGACCTGAAGGAGGTGTGTATTTCCAGTTCGAGAACTATAACACGCTTTTCAAGAGATGCAAGCAGAAATTTTAGGGCAGTCCGAAAATTTAAGCTGGCTCTTATCTCTTATGTTCTATTCCCATTTCAGGCTGGCGTCTATAACAGATTGCCAAACATTTAATTTTAGGAAACAAAGCCAGCTTATGGCTTCTTGGCAGCATTGACTGGTGGGGCTTTTTCGCCAAATCGCGTCTTGAGAAACTCGATTGTGCGCTGAGTGCCGTTGCCAGGCACGAAAATTTCGGCGATGCCCTTGGCAAGCAATTCCTCGCGGTCTTCATCGGGGATGACGCCCCCGCCGAAGACCAGAATGTCGTCGGCACCTTGCTCTTTCAGTAATTCGACCACCCGCGGAAAAAGCGTCATGTGAGCGCCAGACAAGACACTGAGCCCGATTGCGTCCACGTCTTCTTGAATGGCAGTCTCCACGATTTCTTCTGGAGAACGGTGCAATCCCGTGTAGACGACTTCCATGCCGGCGTCGCGCAGCGCCCTAGCCACTACCTTCGCTCCGCGATCATGACCATCCAAGCCGGGCTTGCCGATCAAGACTCGAATCTTTTTTGCCGCCATGCGAAATTTCAACTCCGGCAGAGCCAACCGCTATGAGTATATGGGCTAAAACCCACGCCTACCGGTTAAACCAACTTTTCTTTCACTTTGAGGATCAAATCGTCAAAGCCGTCTAAATCACGTGGATTGATCAGATAAATGCAGCGTTTGGTTTTTAACGCCGCCACTCGCATGTACGGTGGTTGCCAGAACCTGACGATGTCTTGCCATTTGACCTTGCTTTTCCAAAATAATGTTTCAATCACCAGACGGTCGTCGAAGAATTGCAGGCGCTTGACCTGCATGAACATGGGCGTAAACATGACCAGGTCGACGAAAATCAGGAATGCATAAGTCGGCAACGTCGCCCGCCAGTCGAGAAACCGATGGGCCATGCCGCGACTGATGTCACTGCCGGCAATCGAGATATTCAATGCCAAAATTATGAGCAGACCAAAAAACTGATAGAAATTCTTCGAGGCATGCCTCTGATATACACAAATTGGCTCTGGCTGGATTTTTTCTGGTTTAGTCATTTTGGCTTTCTTCACTTTCTTGCAGCTCTGGGCCCAGAGCTTCGTGCACGAAACGGAAGCAATCGACAAGAATTTCATCCGCCAGCACTTCGCTGTCGACGGCGCGCGCTAATGATAAAGCGCCCAGACTTTTGCGCAGACTTTCCACGAACAAATCTTCTTTCGAAGGAAAATCTGCATAAAATCCTCCGGCGATTAATCCAGCCGCTTCGATGACCTTATCGACACTGCCTGCCTGAAAACCCAATTCCTTGAAAAGTGTGCCAGCGGGTTTCAGAATTGCCGCACGAGTCTCGCTCTTTTGATTCGCAGAATATCTCATTCTGCAATCATATTACGTCCTTGACCTCCTCCACTCCCTGAAGGAAGTGGATTCCGACTAAGCAGTTAGATCCGCTGACACGGTGGGTTCCTGCTTCACAGAAGCCGCCAGGATCTCTTCCAGTCTTTACGTCCCCTTCACAGGCTCATGGGGCGAGTGCCGCCCTGTTCGCACCAGCTTGGTTTTCGCCGAGACCATACCTATGTATCCTACCTGTTTTTTGAGATTGCAAGTTTTTTTAAATCTGGCACCGCCCGCGGGCACTGACTGCGGGCACTGACTGCGGGCACCGCCCGCGGCGCTATCCTTCCCCGCCGTAAACGGTAGAGGCTTTAGGCGCATTTCGGTAATGCTCCAGCAAATCGAGCTTGGATCAGGAACCTGAGCAAAACAGTATTGAACCCGGGCTAAGTGGCCAAAAAGAAAATCGCCTTCTGCGCTAAAATTCGAGGCGGGTAAAGTGCAGGTCGGATGACCACTGCTTTGAATGAGAGGCGCAAAGTGCAAATCTCTATCATGGCGTTGAAAACGGGGCCGATTATGAGTAGGAGAGCAATGCAGAAAACGAAATTAGCAGACTACCTGTTCAAGCGGGTGCAAGATCATGGAATCGACACGACGTTTGGTATCCCGGGCGATTTCGTTTTGCCTCTGTACGCTGCTCAGGAAAGGGCTGGATTGAAGACTGTAGTAATGACGCATGAACCCTCGGTCGGCTTCGCCGCCGATGCTTACGCTCGATTGCGAGGACTGGGAGTAGCACTCGTCACTTACGGCGCCGGAGGCTTGAACATGATCAACCCGGTCGGTCTCGCTTACGCCGAAGAGTCTCCTTTGCTCGTTCTCAGCGGCAGCCCGGAAACCCGTTTTCGCGATCAGAAACCGCAATTGCACCATTGCGTTAAAACATTCGACACGCAATACCGAGTTTTCAGCGAAGTGACTGAATCGCAAGCTTTGCTGAGTAATCCAAAAACGGCGCAGGAAGAAATCGAGCGCGTCCTTTCAACGACAATCAAATCTTCACGTCCTGGTTATATCGAAATTCCGAGAGACATGGTCAATGGCGAAATCGATATCGCCGATCTTGCACCCGATTCTGTGGAAGGGCAGTCCGCTGGTTTGAGAGAAGCGCTGTCCGACATTGTGCAAAGGCTTGCCGCGGCGAAGAAACCGGTGATGGTCGTGGGGGCCCAAGCCAGACGCTTCCATCTCAAATCAGAAGTGATAGAACTGGCAGAACTGCTGAACATTCCGGTTGTCACCTCGATTTTAGGCAAAGCATCATTTCCGGAATCGCATCCGAATTTCATCGGCAACTACTTTGGACAATTCGGTAATCCAAAAGTGCGTGAGTATGTCGAGTCGTCCGATTGCATTTTTGCACTAGGGGCAGTGCTGACCGAAATGGAGACTGGCGGCTACACAGCCAAGCTGCCTGCCGACATCTTGATTCAAGTGAGCGCCAATGAAATTTCAGCTGGACACAGAAATTATCAGGGTGCTGATCTAAGAGCCGTTGTCGAAGGTTTGATCTCTCACTACAAAAAAAACGCACCACCACATTACAGCGTGCCAGCGATCGATCCTGAGGACTTAAGCGCCCAAGCAAACGCAAAAGAATTAACTGTAGCGGCAATGATCGAGCAACTGAATTTGGCGGCGGATCACCGCTACGCGATAGTTTCTGATGTGGGCGACTGCTTATACGCGGGTATGAGTATCAAGACTGATATTTTCATTGCACCAGGCTATTATTCCAGCATGGGCTTCGGCGTACCCGCGGGAATCGGCGCGCAGGTAGCCACTCCCGAGCGGCGTTCGATTATTCTCGTCGGAGACGGTGGCTTCCAAATGACTGGATTGGAAATCAGTACAGCCGTAAAAATGGGACTGAACCCGATCGTCATTGTCTTCAACAATGCGTCCTACGCTATGCTTCGTTTCATAGATCAAAAACGCGACTACTACAACTTGCCTCGTTGGGACTACACGGCATTAGCTAAGGCAGTCGGCGGTGACGGGGTGCAGGCGCAGACTAAAGCGGATTTCCAGAAAGCGCTAAAAATGGCGAGAGAGAGTAAGAAATTGTTCTTAATCGATGCCGTGATCGCGGAAAACGATATTTCGCCGACCTTAAAACGCTTGACCGATCACTTTGGTGCCAAAGTGCGGGCAAGCATCTAATCAAGATATCTAATCAATAATCCCTGGTGAAGTCTGTCTACGCGAAATCGCACCTGACAATCGTATCCGCTTCAAAAGATCGTTGAGAGCGGGCTGAGCAGTGGGTGTCTCGGGCAACTGACTGGACTGCGATTGCATTTCCAATTCTGCAACCAGCCGTTCGTATTCTTGCCGATGAGACTCGAGGTCTGCGTCTGGCAAGTGTTGATGCTCGCCAGCCGAGAGTTTACGTTGGACGAGATCATTGATATAAGGCAGCCGATATTCTTGATTCAGGCTAACGAGATCGGCTTCGATCTCGCCTGTTTTCATCAAATGGATACCAGTCAGTAGAACCCGATAAACATACAAGAGCGGCTTAACGCGCCGAGGTTCTTCCTTTTCGAATAGGCGCCACTGGGTTTTGGCAAACCCCAAATAGTGGTGCGCATGAAAACGAGTTATGCACTGACGACCAATCGCTTTCAATTCCGCATGTTCAGCAGTCGTGTGCACAATCAAAGGTGAATATAATTGTTCGAGAACATAGCCGTTTTTCTTGAGCATGAGCGAGAAAAATTTCTTCACGTCGTGCGTAACCAGGTCAAGCTCGATGTTCTCAGTCACTTTCATCGACTCAATCGTTTCCCGGCCAGTCGAGAGTCCGATCACCTCCGACACGGGCAAGATGTGGACGCCTCTCAAATCAAAATCGGAATCAGGCGATGGAAACCCATAGAGATGGGCACCACTTACAGTGGCAAACAGCAGAGGATATTGATGAGCCAATACGGCATCAATTAATGGCTGCGGCCAGTTCAATCTTTCACCATCCGTCGCCTGGCCGCGACCAAAAACGAATTCGCCCACTGATAATCGGGACGCTCCGGCAAATTTGTTGAGGAGTATGCGGCATCGAATTCGCGGTGAAGAGCGAGCCGCCAGTCATTGACCTCGGTCCAGGTCAATTGACCCAACCGAATCGCCAGGAGTTTTTCTTTGTACTCGCCGACATTGACTGGCACGTATGTGTCTCGCAAGATTGTGACGCCGGAAATTAGTAAGCGAATCAAATGCATAACGTGCTTCCACTTCAAATCACGGTTGGTGCGGAAATCCTGCTCCAGTTTTCTGAACTGAGAGAGCACGTATCCATTATAGGTTTGATATACAAGCCTGGATAGAAATCTCGTCCGCTGGGCAAGCAGCTCCTCGGCGATCGGGTTGGCAGTTTCAACTAGTGGGGTAAACAAACACTCGAGCACATTCGGATTGGCCTTGAGTGCCAGAGTCAAAAATTTCTGTAACTCCCAATAACATTCTTGAGTGTCGGCATCTTCGATTTGTTCGGGCACGCCGTACAAGGACCAGTTCAGCTCGGATGGAGGAAGGTAAATGCCCCGCCTATCAGTATCTGATCCTTCGACATCCAGTCCATAAGCGCGCGAGCCAACGACGCATCGATAGATGACATGTTCGTATAATTCACGATCGCCAATTACGGTTGGCCGGTCGAAGGTAATGTTCTGCACATGTTTGCGGATGGCCAGCTCCTGGCGATGCAAACTTGTTTGGCCGCCATCAGGAAACTGGATTAAATAGGCGTGATTATTGTCGGTCGGAGCCTTGATAATTTTGCCGACAGTACCTGATCGCCTGAGCGGTTGCCCGTTGATGCTGCGGACTTGGACCAGAGTCACCACTTGCGTGCCGACTGGAAGAATTAGGTTGGGATTGATTGTCGTCATGCTGAAAGTATTCCACGATCATGTCTCCAAGCCATGTATGATTCTCTAAAATCTTATAGACAATCCAATTCCATCAATTGAGCTGGACCATCGGGAGTTTGAATAATTCCACTCGAACGGAACCCAACTTTCTCCAAACAACGAATAGAGACTACATGGTCTGGCGCTGGATCTGATATTACCCGCGATACCGCGAATTTTTCTCTCAAAAATTTGACGAATTGGAGTAGCAGAGAACTGCCCAGACCACGCCCGAGAAATCCCGCTTCGCCAATTAGATAGTCGACGCCAAAGACAGATGGGTCCCGAATCTCGGGCCACCAGCCGTCACCTACCTGACTGGCTCGATAAGCTTGAACGAATGCGAAGTCGACTCCGTCTAAAGAAGCGATATAAGCAAAAAGATGCGCAGTTTCGAGATACTGATTGTAATTTTCGTCGAAGTTCGCTCTTGTGATTGGCCCGCCCCAATGGCTGGCCACATGCACGTTATTCAACCAAATGAAAAGCAGGTCGAAGTCGGTTTTACCAAGTTGACGGAATTCGATCGCGTGATCCTGATTCGGAATTTTCATCCTAGGCTTAGCCGCCACTGCACTTTGTCGTTTGGATGCGACTAAATCACATAATGCGGTTTGTCTTCCGAAGCAGCTTCGATTTGGCAGAGCCGCTCGAGCGAATGAGCCATCAACTCGTGCAACGAGCTCAATCTTTCGAAGCTGTTGATCGCTCCTTTTTCGACGAACAACAAGACGTTGTGGCCGGCAGGAGGTGTGATACCAAAGTGCTTGTGATGATGATCGACGATTGCGAGATTAACAGACTTCTGGGAAAGAATTTTTTCTCTCAATTGAGCATTGCCAAAAAACTCTTTGATTTGATTCTGATTGGTGCCTTGAATGATGAAGGCTTTGTCGAATTCGGAATTGCCAATGACGATATCTTGCAGACCGAGGACTTTGGCCATCTCTTCAACATGGCTCGAGGTGCGAATGGCAAATCTGAAAGGGTCACGTGCTACGTAAGGGACGGCGATCACCGTAGTTTCAGAAGTTTTGCCGAGAGCGTTGGCGTGCATCTGCATGGTGACAGACCAGTTTTTAGATTCGATCGGCAATTTAGCCGTGACTACGGAAGGGCCATCAACGAATTCGCCTTTCAATTCATCCGCGATATCCATCCAAACAGACTTCCAACCATAAACACTGCTGCGCAACTTCATTGAGAATTCTCCGTTTTCACTAAAGGTCCAAGCCCAAGACACGAGCTTCAAGACAGATTTTGCTCCGCCGTCCAAGCCCTGAGGAGAAGACTCGGGCCAGCCTCCACTTTTATATCAGGACTCATGGAAACCAGAGCAAATATGTCCAATTTCTCAGGTGTTTCGTCACTTTAAGGGCTGTCCGCAAGACCAATTCGGTCCCGCAGTAGGCGCGCTATAGCTTGAATTAGTCTGCGATTTGCCTTATGTTGTGAGACAGATGGCACAAATCAGTAAGGCTCAAACAACCGAACCTCACGAGGATGAAAATTCTCTCGCGCAGGGCAGCCTCTGGAAAGCGATCTGGGTAATGTCGTGGCCACTGTTGTTGACCACGACCGGTTCATCGTTAGGCGGCTTTGTCGACGTGCAGGTCTCCAAGTATCTGGGCTCGGCGTCCCAAGCCGCTGTCGGTATTTCAGAGCAAATCGTCTTTCTCTTTCTCGTTTTCATCATGGCCACTGGCACTGGCACGACTGCTTTAGCTTCGCGTGCGGCAGGAGCCAATGATCGTGAGCAAGTGGCGGCGATTACCGGGCAATCGATTTCGCTGTCATTTTTGCTGGGATTGTCGCTCGCCATTTTTTGTTTGCTCGTTGCTGGTCCGTGTGTCAGTCGAGTTAGCGATTCACCGAATGTGGTGGCACTGGCAATTTCATACATGAACATTTTTGCCTTCCTCCTTATTCCATTCAGCGTTACAACCATTGTCAACTGTGCTTTCCGTTCTATCGGGGACGCCAAAACGCCGCTTTTGATCGTCGCCGTCATCACTGCCGTTAACATCAGCGGTGACTATTTAACCATAAGGTATAACTGGCCGGTGCCTGGTCTGGGTCTGCGCGGCATCGCCTGGGCATCGGTCGTTTCCAGCCTTGTTGGCAGCTTGATCGCGCTTTACGCGCTTTACCGCTCGCCTCTCAACAGCAGTTTTGCCAAACTTCTGCCTTTGTCGCCCGAATCATGTTTGCGCGTTTTGCGCGTGGGCGTGCCGTCAGCCGTGCAGAGATTCGGCTGGGCGCTTAGTGTGTTCGTTGTCTTTTTCATTCTGCGCCACTGTCAAGAGCCGACTGCGGCCATTGCTTCCTGGACGATCGGCATGCGCATCGAAGCACTGATCTTCATGCCGCTCATGGCGCTCAGTTTGTCCGTCGCTTCCATAGTCGGTCAAAGCCTCGGTGCCCAAAAAAGCGAGCGTGCCTTCAAAGCCGGATGGCAAGTCACATACGTTGGAGTAGCGATGATGGTGGTCATGGCCATGTGTCTTTTCTGCGGCGCCGACTTCCTTGCTCACGTGATGAGCAACGATCCGGCGACCATTTTGTACAGCCGACGTTATTTGCAAATCAATTCGTTGACAGAACCGTTTCTAGCCGTGAGCATGGTTTTGACCGGTGCCTTGCAGGGAGCCGGAGATACGCGTACCCCGATGTGGATCACGATATTTACTAATTGGATCGTTCGATTGCCTCTGGCTTGGGTTTTGTGCATCAATTGCAAAATGGGACCGGATGGAGTCTGGATCGCTATGGCGACATCGATCACACTCAGTGCAACGCTCGCCACCTGGCGCTATCAATCTAGAGCGTGGCTGACAACACACCTTTGAATTGAGAAAACGCTAAGCAATTTTTTAGACGGAAGCGCGCTTGCCTTTGTCGCCACTGCGGTCACCCTTATCGCCGGCCCGGCCGATCAGGGCAATGACAAACCACTGGGGAAGCCGCACCGGACCTGTGCCAAAGTTGTATTCGAATATTCCCGAAACCAATAAAGAAACCGTCGCGCATATAATTGACAGAGCAATGGCTTTATCCACTTGCAACCGCAGCGATGAATCGCTCGATCGGTAAATGTAATTTTGCCAGGCGCAAGCAATCGTGGCGATAACCATATATAGATACGAAATCAAGCCGAGCACGCCGGTTGTGGCTAAGACCTGCAAGTAGTTGCTGTGGGCGTGGTCCAATGCCACTGAGCGTCCGGGCACGATTGCTTCAGGCATATCCTGACGCGGAAACTTAGTAGCACCAAGACCGGTGATTGGATTGAATTCAAAATACCCAATCGCTTTTTGCCAGATGATCAAACGCGCTTTCGAGCTCACTTCATGCTGCCAGTCCATCAGCGGTCGCAAGCGAGTTTGCACAACGGGGACGCAGAACCAGGCGAATAGAGCACAAATTGTCAGAATAAAAAGACCTCTCAGCATCAATTGGCGCGAAACCAGAGTCGCCCAGAAGATGAAAGCGACGAGAAAGCCGAGCCAGGCATTGCGCTCACTAGCGAATAGAACACCAACGACGTTGGCAGCCAGCAAAAGCCCATAAACAAATTTGTTGGACAAAGGGCGCGGAAAGACGCGGTAGCTTTTGCCGACGATAAAGCCCAATGCCAACATACAAAAAATTTGCATCTGTCCGGCAAAAGCCATAGGTCCGCTTTGAAAGCCAGTCCCCTGGAGAAATTTGTAGCCGGGGTGCCAATTGAATAATTGCTCGAAGGCACCGAATATTCCAGAGCCGGAAGCCGAAACCAGAAGGCAGGCGATCGCGATGCGGCGCAAATCCGGAAAATTCCAGAAAATATCGAAGGCCCAAAAATAGATCACGAATGTGCGCAGGCTCTCAACCGATTGCGCAAAGTCGTCGAATGTCAGAGGCGCTTGCTTATGTCCGAACCACATAGGACAGCCTGAAATGGCGCTCGCCGCAAAAAAAGTGAAAAGCGGTACAGAGAGAGGTCCTAAAGCAATCCCGGAAAAATTTTTCTGGCGGGCACGAAGCGCTACCTTCCAGGCAACCCAGACGCAAATTCCCAGAATCAAAGCGATCCAACTCCAGGTAATCGGCAAGGGTAAAGCCGCCGCGCAGACGCAAGTGACTACAGCCAGCGTTTTTTCCAGTTTGATAATCAGACGATCTAGCCTGGAAGCAGCTTGAACCGTAGGTTTTGACTGGGCGCCCGCAGGTGCGTTCAAATGTTCTTCAGACTGAGGCATCCCAAGTAAGCATTCCCATGATCTCCCGCACATCAGCGAT
>CAJCHQ010000504.1 GCA_903970295.1 Bryobacterales bacterium | reverse complement strand
TCACTGCCGTCGATCGTGATGTAACCTTCCGGGTCATGATAGTGAAAACGCACAATCAAGCGCGATTTCAGCAATTCTTCCGACATCGATTTGTCAGCCTTGATTTGCACCCAGAGTTCACGCATCACGCTGTAAAGCTGGTCTGTATCGGCAAAGATTGGCATAGTAAGTAGATCTCCCTTTTCCTTAACATATCACAATCTTTTGGTTGGATGTAAAGATCTGGGACTGTCGAGTTTTGTTCCGCCGCAGCCTGTTTTTTTATCCGCAACCTCACTCGTCGCGTCTCTTTTGGGAGGCGACGGCCAAGCGCCAAATGACGCAGCCCAGAACAGGCTGCAAAGGTAACCGGAGCCAGAGCAGCCAATCGATGACCGAGCCTGTGTTTGGGGCTTTAATCGCCATGTTTATATTGGCTGGAAAGACGGCGATTAAAAGAGCAATCAGGCAGATGCCGGCCCATCTTCTACTTTTGGCGGCAATCAATCCACTCCCCGCCAAGATTTCAACAAAGCCGGAAATGAAGACGAGCAGCCGCGGATGGGGAAGATAATCAGGCACGATCATAACAAACGGTCGTGGATGGATGAAATGCAGGCAGCCGACCAAGACAAAGAAAGTGGCTAGCAAATAGATTGCCAGTCCTCGGCGAGTTGCACTGTTGGCCAGGGAGAATTTCAAAAGTTTGCTCGAGCGTTCGTCACAGTCTATCTAGCTGTTGTCACAACTGGTGGGAATTCTAGTTGATCTGGCCAGGCGAGATTAAGGTTCCGGGTACGTTGGCGGTCGAGCGTAGTAAAGCTGTTAAAATATCGAGTCGATATAGTGAAAGCCGCATCGCAGCCAGGGTGTTGCGTCGAAACCGCGCAGACTTTCTCAAGGAGTTGAAAATATGAAACGTAAAGGATCAGCAGTTTGGAACGGCGGATTGAAAGATGGTAAAGGCACAGTCTCCACAGACAGTGGCGTCCTCTCCAATACGCAGTATTCATTCAGCAGCCGTTTTGAAAGCGGTGCCGGTACAAATCCGGAAGAATTAATCGCCGCCGCGCATGCTGGTTGCTTCTCCATGGCTCTTTCCAATCAGCTCGGACAAGCCGAATTGAAACCGGAAAGCATTCATACCACGGCTACGGTCACTGTTGAAAAACTCGACAGCGGTTTCGCCGTGACCGAAGTGCATCTGGAAGTGACAGCCCGCGTTCCCAATGCCACTGAAGCTCAATTCGAAAAGGCCGCTCAGGAAGCCAAAACCGGCTGCCCTATCTCCAAGTTGTTCAACACGAAGATCACGATGTCGGCAAAATTGGAAGCAAAGGCTGCTGTCTAATTTCACTAATCTGCGGTCTGAAGAGGGGGTCGGAAGACCTCCTCTTTTTGTAGCATCGGTTGCCATTGAGTTATACTCGGTAGTGAGTTGAGTTGTCTTTTTTTACTGACTGAATGCATATGCGCGCAACTAAAACACTGTCACTGCTTTTGAGCACTTTGCTGCTCATGTTTGGTCAATTGTGCCAACTTCGTTGCGCCAGCGACTGCAGTCAAAGCGCCGCGCCTTCGATAATATCGACAATGCCTTGTTGTGCGGCGGGAGAAAATACCGTCTCTGGCAGTTGTTGCGAATGCGCCGAACAGAGCCCGCTTTTAGCAACTTATTCGGGAGCAGTTCCCGACCTCAGTCGGGTCAAAGAAGAACCCCTGCTTCCTGCCTTCGCGTTGCCGAAGTTGCGCACAGAAGCTTGTGCCCAATTGAAAACCTACAATCGTTCGTCAATGGCACTGGTGACAGGACCAGACAAACTTTATCTCTTGCATGGAAGCCTGCTGATCTAAAGAACACCGTTCCTTTAATCGCTAAAGAATTGCTTAAGAATGGCTTAAGGACTGGTTTTACTTCAATCAATTAGGAGAATGCTAATGAAGAGAATTATTCTCGCGTGTTTTGTGCTGGCTTTATTTGTTCTTGGTGGGTTTGTTTTCAGTGCTCAAGCTAAAGATGGTGGCATGTCGATGGCCGGCTGCGAAGAACATTGTTCCACTTGTCAGTCAAAATGCGAAAAGGCTGAGGAGTACGTCAAGGGCGCCGGCGGTAAAATCGCATCAGAAAAGCGTCTGAAGCTACTGGCTGATTGTGCATCGATCTGCAAAACCAGCCATGATTTCCTCAGTCGTGGTTCGCAATTCCATCCGGAAGTGTGCAAGGTCTGCGCCGATGTATGCAATGCCTGCGCCAAATCGTGCGAAGAAGCGAACGATCCGAAGCTGAAGGACTGTATGGACGAATGCAAGAAATGCGCTGAGTCGTGCCACAAAATGGCCGGCTAGGAGCTACGCCAAACTTAGATGAACAAGGGAATACTCGAGAGTGTTCCCTCGTTCGTTGGCCCTCATATGCGCTTGAATTGAGTGCTCGTTGCGCAAGCTGAAAGTTTGTAACAGTCTTTTCATCGGCTCTGAGGTCAGCGGCGTTACAATGGCTGAATCATAGAGATTTGGGCTGGGGCAATATGTATTTAAAAGACGTGTCCAGCATAGTTATTGCGGGCATACTGGTCGCTTGTTTTTTCAATAAATTCTGTTCGGCTGACAGTGGGGATGCTCAGCCAGGACGCATTTTAGAAAAGCAATTGCCGGTTATGGCTCTGCCTGGAAGGCTTGATTCTCTGCCCGTATTCAATAGTAATTCGCCCGAAGTTGTTAAAACGGACGGCATCTTGCTTTCTACTTTTCCGACCGCCGGGAAGAAATTTCCTGCTGCTCATTTGCAATATTTGTTACCCGGACGCTGCGATTTTTTCTTGCATCACATCAATAATCGCATCGGCTCGAGTGACAAGAACACCGTCTACCTCGGGCTCGTTATTGAAAACGCCGGCGAGGACAAAGCGATTATCAAGATACTGTCAGGCGCTACCTATTTAAGTCAGCCCGATGCTCCCTTTATTTCGTTGCCACCGATTGCGGCCAATAATGACGGCAATGTTTTTGCCGGTCCCGGCGACCGAGCAATGGATGATGTCTTGCGAAATCGCCGGCAAGAGATTTTGCCGAACCAAATCGAATTGGATCCGCATCAATCAGCTCTGTTACTGAATTGTCCGATTCCAGTCGTCGGTCTGGAGCCGCCAATCAATGGCCGCTCAGCCCTGATCGAAGTCGACAGCAATCAACCGCTGTATGCCGCTAGCATGGCTAAAATTTTGCCTCCGCAAGCAATTGCTCCCAGTCTTTCGGAATGGCGCCAATTCTTGAAAGAAAGCGATCGTGCCGGTCAAAAAGAAAAGGCGGCAAGCAAACCCGGCGCCCCGGGTCCTCTGATTTATGGTCGGGTCGCCGGCGTGCAGTCCGGGTCTGTCTGGTCGGCTGATATCACAAACTCGCCAGACAAGAGTCATTATGATCTCGAAAAAGGAGATGCTTCCTTTGTACTCGATAGTCTCGAGCGTGGTACTTATGGCACTGGTCAAATCCAGACTGCACCGCTTGTAGTGCGGTACGACGATACTGCCTTCAGTTCTCACGGCAATTATGGTGTGCGCTATCACATAGAATTGCCTCTGCGCAATGCGTCGGATCAGTCTGAAAATATTTCAATCACTCTTGATTCACCGATTAAAGACAACCTCGCAGTCAATCTGCTGAAGTACTATGAGAATGCCAGCATGCATGTTTTTTTCCGAGGCACAGTCAGGGTTTCGACTGTGAGTGAGGGAGAGAAACTGGCGGCCCCCCTAGTCAATTACTGGCATTTAGTTCTGCACCAGGGTGAGCAAGGTAAACCCATTTTTCAAGCGCGCTTGCATGCTCAAGAAAAGAGACGAGTCACTATCGACTTTCTCTATCCACCTGATGCTACACCGCCCCAAGTCTTAACCTTGTCCGTCCAGCCGTCGCCTTAATATAAAAAAGACTGCCTTAACTCAGCTCCTTTTTTGGGGCGATTGTAAACGGAGGGCGTTGACAATTACCGAGACGGAACTGAGACTCATCGCAGCGCTTGCGATCATCGGGCTGAGCAGCAAGCCAAATAAGGGGTAGAGTGCTCCTGCCGCAATCGGGATGGCGAGAGTGTTGTATAAAAATGCCAGAGCGAGATTCTGACGAATATTTTTCATCATTTCTCGACTGAGAGTATGTGCGCGTTTCAGTGCCTTGAGGTCGCCTCTGAGCAAAATCAAGTCGGCAGAGCCAATCGCCACGTCAGTGCCGGTTCCCATGGCGATGCCGACGTCGGCTGAACTTAGGGCCAGAGCATCATTGATGCCGTCCCCAGCCATGGCCAGGTGCCTTCCCTCTTTTTGCCACTGCTTTACCTTTTCCGCTTTCTCAAAGGGTGAACATAGCCCGAAAAATTCCTTGATGCCGGCTTGATTACAGATGCTTTTCGTGGCACTCTCACCATCTCCACTCAAAACAATCAGTCGCAAATTTTCTTTTTGCAACTGATTAACGATTTCTTGGGCCTCAGGCTTCAGCTTATCGGAGAGAGCGAAAGCGCCAACTACCTCTTGGTTGACTGCGAGAAAGATAACGGTCTGACCGTCGAGAGCCTGCTGATTAACTTGCTGAATGAAGTTCGGTAAAGCTGAAGTCTCTCCCAAAATGAAGGCAGCATTACCGATTCTCAATTGTCGATCGCCTAGCCGCGCCTTTGCTCCTCGACCTGGTAATGTCTCGAATTCACTAACTGATTCGAGTGTCAGGTTACGACTCTGGCATTTTTTCACAATCGCTTGAGCCAGCGGATGTTCGCTTAAGTTTTCGACACTGCCGGCGATTTGCAAAACTTGATCTTCTGACCAGTCTGCAACCGTCTTCACCGATGCAACGGAGGGCTTGCCTTCAGTCAAAGTGCCCGTCTTATCGATGACAATCGTGTCGACCGTGGCTAGCTTTTCCAGGGCCTCGGCATTTTTAATCAAAACGCCTTCGGCGGCGCCTCGCCCTGTTGCGACCAGGATAGACATCGGTGTGGCCAATCCTAAAGCACAGGGACAGGCAATAATCAAAACGGCGATGGCGTTGCTCAAGGCTGTCGAAAATGAGTGAGTAGGAGAAAAATTCAACCAGGCGGCGAAGGTGACGACGGCTGTTGCCAGGACTATCGGGATGAAATACTCAGACACTTGATCGACCAGGCGCTGAATCGGCACCCGACTGCGCTGAGCCTGACTCGCCGCCTCGACGATCTGTGCTAAAAGGGTGTCTTCACCTACCTTCTCAGCGCGGATTATGAGGGACCCGGTACCATTAATGGTGCCAGCGATCACTGGGTCATTGAGAGCCTTGGTCACCGGTGTCGCTTCGCCTGTGATCATCGATTCGTCGATATAACTCGTGCCCTCGAGGACGATGCCATCGGCGGCTATTTTCTCTCCGGGCCTCACACGCAACCGGTCATTCTTGGCGATCGACTGAACAGCGATTTCTTCTTCGACTTCGTTCTCATTAACCCGCATGGCTGTTTTGGGTGCCAGTGCAAGCAAGGCACGAATCGCACTACCTGTCTTTTTCCGAGCGTATCGTTCCAGAAGCTGACCGAGCAAAACCAGAGTGGTCACGACCCCAGCTGACTCGAAATAGGTAGCGACATTGCCGCCATGAGCTGATGTAATTGCCTGGAATGTATGGGGCAGAAGCATCACACCAAGGCTGTAAAGATATGCAGCTCCTATTCCCAACGAAATCAGAGTGAACATATTGACTGAGCGGTTGAGAGCAGCCTGCCATGTCGCTTGCCAAATTGGTAGACCGGACCAGAAAACTACCGGTGTGGCCAAAATCAATTCGATCACATTCAGGTGTTGATGGTTTGGCTCCAATAGATCTTTTTCGGAAAGCATTTGCAGAGCGAGAAGCGGCAATGTAAAAACCAGGCTGACTAGAAAGCGCACTCGCCAGTTGGCCAATTCGATCTGTTCTGCCATGTCCGCTTCAGTGCCGGCAAGTTTAATTGGTTCCAGGCTCATCCCGCAGATTGCACAACTGCCAAATTTGTTCGATACCACTTGCGGATGCATCGGGCAGGTGTAATTTACTGATGGATCGGCCCGATCAACTTGTGGAACCATTGCTTCGAACTGGGACCCACCGCTTTCGAATTTGTTCAGGCAGCTTTGACTGCAAAAATAAGATGTCGCGGAGCCGCTCGCAGTCTTTAAGGTAGCAGGCGTGATCGGTACAGTCATGCCACAGATCGGATCAAGAGCTTCTCTTGCTTCCAGTCGGCTTGATAGGTTTTTGCTTTCGTTTGACATGCATTCTGATTCAAAAACACCGTTCATAGTCGAAGAAGCCAGTGATAGCAAGGCTCTTCGCAGTCGGTGGCAGATGTCTCTTGGAAGAAGCGCCGATGGGAGGCGCCCTCACGACATGTAGTCTAAAAGAGGCTGCAAGCCACTCCCACCGGCTACCTAGGAAATACCCGCGGATTTTTATTCATAACATTATATATGCGGTTGGATGTAAGCGCTCTGTCGGCATCGGTGCCCTCGCCTCCGCCGCGCGTTCACACGCTGCACTTTGCACGGCTCTTCGCCGCGCTCGTTTCGCTGGCTTGCGTTTTTAGGTGATGCGGCCGCGGCCGTCGTAGAGGAGGCGCTCGACTGGTTTGTCTTCGATCAGGTGGGATTGGATGATTTCGGGAACGTCTTCGGGTTTGACGTGGGCGTACCAGGTGGATTCGGGGTAGACGACGATCAGCGGGCCGTTGCCGCATTGATCGAAACAACCGGCTTTGTTGATGCGGATTTCTTTTTTTAGGCCACGGTCGAAGATTTCTTTGCGTAGTGCGTCGAAGACTTCGATACTGCCTTCATTTGGGCAGGTTTTGCCGCTGACGCAAACGAATACGTGTTTTTTGAAAACTTCCATGTGCTGTGTCTCCAGGTTATGCTTGGAATTATGCCAGTTTTGCATGCTCGCAGGGATGCCTAGCCGCTAGATTGTGTTGTCGACCGCGACAATTGAAAAAGTGTTAAAGGCGACCGAAAAGCAAAGTGAATCGGCTTTGGGCTTTCTGCTGACCAGGATTTTGTCCAAAAAGTCGAGAATAGTTGCAAATAACGGATGCAGGTTATACACATTTGCTCGGTGAGTTGAGCGATGTCAATCGCGGAGATTGAGCATTGGCAGGCATGTCAAGATTGTCCGGTGAGTAGCAATAATTAAGAAATCGTGAGAGATTCTTCGTCAAGACGCGCATCCCTTGACCCGCGGGACTGAAACCTGTAAGAATTGCCATTCGCTTGATGCGAAACCGCAGACAGTGTGGTGCCAACTTTGTAATGAGTTGGCTTAAGGACTCAATGAGTCGCCCGCTCGAGGTTACAACCGACAGCTGATATTTGTCGACGGGGAAGAAAATACTTCCCTGGATGTAATCCCGGCGGAGTTTGCTCCCGGGATTTTTTCTTTGGTGAGTGAATCTGCATCAGGCTCGGGAAGAACGAGGCAAGGAGAGGCATTCATGGCCACCAAAGAACGCAAGCGGGAAATCGTTTCCGAATTGCACAAGTTTTTTGACAACGGCAAGGTTGCAATTGTTGCCGATGTAAGCGGTTTGACAGTGAAGGAGCTGACGCAGTTCCGTCGCAGTCTGGGCAAACAAAACGCGAGATGTCGTGTTGCCAAAAACACTTTGATCAAGATTGCAACGCAATCCAAAGATTTTGAAGCAATCAAGACTCTGGCGAAAGGGCCCTCCGCAATCGTCATCGGTTACGACGATCCCGCGCAACCAGCCAAAACAACTGTCGATTTCTTCAAGCAATTGAAGAAAGGTAGTGTGCGTGGCGGTGTACTAGAAGGCAAGGCAATTAGCCAAAATGATGTCAAAGGATTGGCAGAGCTGCCGTCGAAAGATGAGCTTCTGTCGAGCATCATGGGCGGTCTTGATTCTGGCGCCCGCGGCATCGCCGGCATGTTGGACGCGATTATCAGGGATGTAGCACTATTGATTGAAGAAGTGGCGAAGAAAAACGACACTGGAGCGGCTAAACCAGCTGAATCAGCCAAAGCGGCCGAAGCTGAAGCTGCTAAACCAGCCGAAGCTGAAGCTGCTAAACCGGCCGAAGCTGAAGCTGCCAAACCAGCAGAAGCTGAAGCTGCCAAACCAGCCGAAGCCGAAGCCGCTAAACCGGCC
>CAJCHQ010000503.1 GCA_903970295.1 Bryobacterales bacterium | reverse complement strand
CGGTGTAAATGCCGCCCAGAAGCGGCTGGGCAATGCGCTCCAGCGCCTCTCTACCGAGCCGGCGATTGACAAATGAAGCGACACTTTCGTCCTCCCGCCTTTCACCTTTGGCGATGAATTGTTCGCAAGCGATGCGTAATTTACCTTCGCGCGAAAACAAATTTGATTTGAAGAAAGTATCGAAACGGGTCGGAGCGATCATCATGAAGCCTTCCGGAATCGGCTCGAGTCTGCCACCGAAAGCAACAAAAGCGCGGCGATGCGAAGCATTCGTAGAGATCAGCCGATCGGCCAAACCCAGTTCGTGGCAAAGATCGAGGGCGGCGTTTTTGTAAGTGACAAAAGCATCCGGGCCATCCTCAATCAAACAATCATGCTCATGCCGAGTTTGGATAATGCCACCAAAGCGCGAACCCGCTTCAAAAAGTGTCAATTGGCAAGCACTTTGACCGGCACCGTTTTTGCGAGTCAGTCTAAAAGCGGCAGCCAGTCCAGCGATGCCACCACCGACGACCGCTACTTTCATGACTTCAGCCCCGACCCGTTTTTTGGCTGAGCTCGTGCACGAGCTGAACTAAATATTTGACGTTGTCGACTGGAGTTTCCGGTAAAACGCCATGACCGAGATTGAAAATGTGACCCTGCCTGCCTTCAACTTGCTGCAAAATGTCTTTTGCGCGACGCTCGATTTCAGCATGTGAACCGAATAATGCCACGGGATCGAGATTGCCCTGCACGGCCAAATGCGGGCCGATTTCGTCCCAGACGCGAGCAATTTTCACGCGCCAATCGCAGCCAATCACGGTCGCACCGGTTTCAGCCATCTGCATGAGCAGGTGCCCGGTAGAGGTACCAAAGTGGATTACAGGGACGCGCTTCTTGATACCAGATATAGTGCGCACCATATGTGGTTTGACATATTCTTCGTAATCGTTGACCGCCAGGCAGCCAACCCAACTATCGAAGATCTGCACGGCCTGTGCGCCGGCTTCAGCCTGACAAAGCAAATAATCGCAGACTGCGTCACCCAGGAGTGCCATCAATTCATGCCAGGCTTTTGGGTTCTGATACATGAAAATCTTCGTCTTCTCGAACGACCGCGATGATCCGCCCTCAATCAAGTAGGAGGCCAGAGTGAAAGGCGCACCAGCAAAGCCTATCAAAGGAATGTGCGCAGGCAGCGAATGACGGGCGAGCTTGATCGCTTCCATGACATAGTCGAGTTCGCCAGTGAAGCGCGAGCGGTTGAGCCGGCTCACGTCAGCCTGCGAACGAACCGGATTATGGATAACCGGACCTTCTCCTTTAGCGAATTCCAAATCGGCACCAAGCGGTTCCAGGAGCAACAAAATGTCGGCGAAAATAATGGCGGCATCGACGCCCAGTTCGGCAACGGCATTGACCGTTACTTCGGCTGCTAATTGCGAGTTCTTGCAAAGCTCGAGAAAGCCTACTTTGGCGCGAATCTCTCGATAAGAGGGCATATATCTGCCCGCCTGCCGCATCAGCCAGATCGGCGTAAAGTCTGACTTTTCGAGACGGCAAGCGCGCATGAAAGCGGAGTCATTGGCCTCACAAAAAGCTGCACCCGGCTCTGATTCGCTGATCTGACTGGATTTTCGCGACTCCACCGCCAATTGTTTACCTCGCTCTCTACAATTGCCGGCGGTTATAATCACAACCACAAGAAATTCGGCAAAAATTCTCCATGTGCCCAAAATTTCTCGAGCCCAGAATGCACAGCTCTGATACGAGCCAGGAAGACAATGTACCAGATTTCCAGAGATATACACTTTTGCTATGGCCACAGATTGCTTAACCATGCCGGTAAGTGCAGAAAATTGCATGGTCATAACGCCAAAGCTGTGATAACGGTGCAAGCCCCTGCACTGAGAGCAGACGGCATGATTCTCGATTTCTCCGAAATCAAAGAAGCGGTGGGCCAGTGGATCGATGAACAATTCGACCACCAGATGCTTTTGTACAAAGACGACCCCATCGCCAAAACTCTGATTGCTGCTAACGAGCCAGTCAGACTTGTGGATTTGCACCCGACTGCCGAAAATATAGCGCGGCTGATTTATGATTTCCTCGCTTCGAAAAATTTCCCAGTCAGTGAAGTAACGTTGTGGGAGACACACGCTTGTTACGCCACTTACCGGGGATGTGAAGTGAAAGCAGGCGACGCCACCTGAGGAAATTCGACCACCGAGGAGACAGCCTCTTGGAATTTTCCCTAACCTTTGCCAAAGGTTAAGCCGTGCTTGTGGTTCAAAGGGCTTCTGATCCTGTAAATTAGGCTTGCATAAGGTCTAAATGGAGAGCCGCCGATAATTCTCTTTATGAGCAATCATCGCCTGTTCGACACCATCGTAGTCGGTGGTGGACCTGCCGGCTTGAGCTGTGCTCTGGAGCTTTCCATGGCCCGGGTCGAGTGTCTGGTTCTCGAGCGGCACAATACGACGGGCGGGCAGCTTCATGAGATGCCATCGGAAGTGACCGATTTTGCTGCCGGATATTACAAAGATGGCAGCATCCTCGCCCGCAACCTGGCCGATTTGTGCAGCCGCACCAATTTAAAAGTTGCCGTCACTCGTGGGGTGGAAAAATTCGACCTGGCCGGCAAGAAAGTCCACACCAATGGCGAGGAGTATCGCGCCAAAACCATCCTGTTGGCCACAGGCAACCGCTTGAAACGGCTGGACATACCTGGAGCCAGTACATTTACCGAAGACATTCTCTACAGAAATTATGACCCGCCCGAGAGATTTGCCAAAATGCGTGTGGCAGTCGTCGGCGGCGGAGATAACGCGGCAATGCAAGCCCTTGATCTGGCTAAAGCTGCAGACCAGGTTTATTTGATTCATCGCTCGGATCAGTGGAGTGCTCGTCCTGATTTAGTGAAAGAGATTCGTGCGAACAACCGCATCGAAGTTTTCGAACATACCGAAGTTGATACCATATCCGGTTCCGGACGCATCAACAGTCTCCATTTGACCTCCAAACAGACAAAACGTGTGCGCAACATAGCCGTCGACAAACTCTTTGTCAAAATCGGTTATACACCAAATACAGAACCATTCAGAGACCAGGTCGAATGTGACAAAGACGGACATGTGATCGTCAATGGCGATTTGGCGACTTCGGCTTCTTGTGTATTTGCCGCCGGTGACATCGTTTCTGGTGGCTATCCGCGCATCGCGACTGCCATGGGCTCGGGCGTTTTAGCGGCACGGGGGATCATTGCTTACTTGAATGGCGCCCAGGCTAATGACACTGCCGAAAACACTTCGGAAAGCGCCGCGCCGCGCTAGATCGTTTTGGCCGCAGCCAGAGCGAAAGTCTTTTCCAGAACTTCCGCCACCACCTGGTCGGGAGTAGAAGCACCGGCTGTGACACCAATCACTTGTTTGCCCGGCGGCAACCAGTGCTCGGTGCGTTCGCGATTTTGACTGTGCGGAGCTTTGTGGACGATGGAATTGCCTGGACCGATGCAATCTGGTCCGTCGATGTGATAGGACGGCAATCCTTTTGAGCGGGCGATCTCCTGAAGATGACCGGTGTTTGAAGAATTGAAACCACCGATGACGAGAATCAAATCGAGCTTTTCATCGACTAATTTGAGCATTGCATCTTGACGCTCTTGAGTGGCATCACAGATGGTGTCACCAGGGCTGAGGAAATGCAGGTCCAGATCTTCGGGACCAAATTTCTGAAGCATTGTCTGTTCGAACATCTTGCCGATTCTTTCTGTATCCCCTTTGAGCATGGTGGTTTGATTAGCCACACCCACGCGCAGCAAATGCACTTCAGGATCGAAACCGGAAGAGCATCCGGCATGAAATTTTTGCTGAAATTCCTCTCTATCTCCACCTTTTAAAATGTAATTACACACCCATTGCGCTTCCTCGATGTTTTGCACAATCAGATACTGAAGCGAACGCGACGACGTGGCAATCGTCTCTTCGTGATTGTATTGACCGTGAATGATCGCAGTGAATTCCATATGATCGTATTTGGCCACGCGCACCCAGACTCGCGAAACCCAGGGGCATGTCGTGTCGACAATCTCACAGCGGCGAGATTCGAGTAATTGCATCTCTTGCATGCTGGCGCCGAAGGCCGGCAAAATGACGACATCGCCTTCCTTAATGCCGCTGAAATCCTTACCGCCCTCATTGGTGACGGGCACGAAGTCAATGTTCATTGCCCGCAAGTTACTGTTTACTACCGGATTGTGAATGATTTCGTTGGTAATCCAAATGCGTTTGTCGGGAAAATGCTTGCGCGTCTCGTAAGCCATCGACACCGCCCGGTCGACACCCCAGCAAAATCCGAATGCCTGCGCGAGGCGGATCGTCACGTCGCCCACAGTCAGCTCGTTGCCATTGTTTCGCAAACGCGCCACCAGATCAGACTGATAAGCTCGCTTCAACTCGATGTCGACTTCGGCCTTCAGGCCAAATCCTTTGCGATGATAATTGGCATTTGTTTTCGACAAAACCGCGCGCCCCATGACTTCGACTCTATCTAATTATGCCTGTTCGGCTCAGACACAGATCAAATTGTAACCAAGAGCTCTTCTTCAGCCAAAGTAGCCCGATCAACGACTCAGGCAGAGATATAATCTTTGCCATGACTGAAAGTGAGGGCCCCGCGTCCCGAGCGCTAATCTTTGATATGGATGGAGTCCTCGTCGATTCCGAACCTCTGCATCTGCAATCATTTCAAAGCGTGCTTGCCGATTTCGGCATCAAATATACAGAGGCTGATAATCGAGAATTTCTCGGACGCAAAGATCTAGATTGCGCCAACGCATTGGTCTCACGCTATCAATTACCCCTCTCAGCCCAAGAATTTCTCACCCGTAAAGAAGAAATGCTGGCCTCTTTATTGGCCAAATTAACCGAAGCTCGACCGGGCGTCAAAGCAATCCTAGCTCAGGCTCATTCGCTTGGAATCCAGATCGGCGTAGCATCAATGGCGACGAAACGGGCGATCAATCTGGTTGTGCAAAATTTGCAAATTAAGCGATATTTTCTGGCTTTCACCTCCGGTGAGGAGGTCAAGAACGGCAAACCAGCCCCCGACATTTTCCTCCTGGCTGCCGAACGTCTGGGCTCTCCAGCCACAAATTGTCTGGTGATCGAAGACACAGTAAACGGTATTCGCGCCGCTAAATCGGCTGGCATGCAATGTGTTGCAATTCCGTGCCAGGCGACAAAGTACCAGGATCACTCGGAAGCCGACTTACGGCTCAGCAGCCTGAATGAGCTCGATATATCTCACTGGGCGCAGTCGGGAAAACTGCTTCATGAGCCACTCTAAACCAGGAAGGAGTAAGAGTCGATTTTTATCTCTTGACATCAAAATTGCGATTGAGTCTCGTGGGTGGGGCAAAGATCGCTGGGTATAAGAAAAAGTAAGCCCCGAAACGTATCTATTGGAAAGGTAGCGAAATGAACAGCATTCAAAAGGAGCAGATCCTCAGGGTGAACTGCCCCGGCTTTGGCGAAGAAAACTACTTTACTGTCGGCAAAGCTCGCGCACTGGATGCTTACAAAGTAATCATCGTCAACCCAGTCAGCATCTTCCACATCTTCGACAAAGATTTGGAATTGCAAAAAGACATAGACACCAAGTTGGCAGAAGGACTCACCTCCGCGACGATCCCGACAGATCAGCCATTGCAAACGATCCTTGATGATTTGAAGAGTAAGCGCATTTTAGAACTGGTCAGTTTTTTGGAAAAGGGCGGCTTGCTGGTTTACTATCTGTGCCGACCATTCCTCGTGCAAGGAGACAATCTGGCGATCGACAATTACGCCTGGTTGGAAAGTCTGGCCCCTGATTCTTCTCCGGACGACAATATTCGCCACATGAGTGCCGTCTCTCACGGACGCGTCGTCGAAACGACCGAACAAGGAGAGGGCTCTGAGTTTGCCGCTTACTTTGGTCAACCTGGTTTGGAATGGAACACTATTATCCGCCAGGACTTCCTCACCGAAGGATACGTCACACTAGCCACTGCCGGACCACGCAAATGCATCTCGGCTCAACTGGTTGCCGGCGACCAGGGAGGCAGAATTTTGTTTCTGCCATCACCATATTCACCGGATTTCGACAAAAAACTGATCGAATGCGTGCAGGTTTGGTACGACAAATTCAATCCCGATTCCTCTTCGGTCGGCGTTTCATCGAATGCTGCGGTGCAACCATTGCCTCAGCCGACCGCCGAAGCGACCAACTTGCAACAGTTTTTGGAAGCGTCAGAAGCGTCTGCAGCTCAGGCGGCACAGGCCCAAATTCCAATTCAAGTAGCGCCGACTCCACCACCCAAGGTGGCAGCCCCGGAGCCGATCAAATTCGCTCAGGCCCCAGCTGGGACGGAGCGCCGTCCGGTGACAAAATCTTTATTCGACTCGCATTCGAGCATGCCGGCAGCCGTGCCGGCGGTTCCTGGCACCGCATCTGGTGCGGCCTCGGCAGGCCACGATGAGAGCAACGGCAAAACGACGAGCAAACATCGACACCGGCATCATTTTGATTCGTTTAATTAAAATTCGAATAAAAATTCGAATAAAGCGAGATTTGCCAATTCGAAAATTTTATTGCAATTTTCCAAAAACCACCAAAAGCGAAGGAAAGAGTCAGACTAAACATAGTTTTCAAGTATTGACATAGAGTATAAAGTCGATACTCGAAAAGAGAAACATGCCATACAACCCTCTCAACAGCGTAACCTACCTCGGCTCCGCGGAAGAGCTTACGCCCGGCCAGAGCCTCGTATCGCCCAACGGCCTGATAAGCCTCGTTATGCAAGCCGGCGACGGTAACCTGGTGCTCACCAACACAACCAATTCTTC
>CAJCHQ010000502.1 GCA_903970295.1 Bryobacterales bacterium | reverse complement strand
CCAAGCGTGACAAAGCTACCATCGCTCGGCTGTATGAGGACTATCCCCAGGTTAAGTTCACTCCATCGAGCACCTCAACATCGTCTAGCGCACCGATTCAATATTTACCTCCGCCGGCTTTTGTTCCGCCGTTGCCTCCTGACACTAAGAAACTGGTGCCGCCTCTGTTCATGCCGCCTCCAATCAAGCCCGCCGCAGAAAGGTTGCAGCCGCCCCTATTCGTGCCGCCACCCGTGAGTGAGGCGCTCAAGTCCAAAAAAATAGATGTGCCGCTTTTTGTGCCGCCACCCTTGCCTGAAAAGAAAACTCATGCCAAAACGGACCCGCGTTTGTTTGTCCCCCCACCGAAATAAAGCATTGAGTAGCGGAGGGTGTGTCAGAAATGCGTGTGTCAGAAAAGTCGAGGTGATTTCGCCAGCCGCGGTTAGCCGAGACCGTACCGATATCGGTTTGACCGTGGTGACAGCGATTGCGACCGTACCGATATCGGTACGGTCGCAAAACCTCCCCTAGCCAAAAGGAGCGATCCCGGCTAGACTGAGTTTTATAATAAAACTAACTTATCAAGAGGCGATTTTGAACTTTGCTAAGTTATGGGCATTTTTTGGGTTGTAGGGGTGGCTATCGGCCAAATTTGGAGCAGCAATGAATGACCACTAGCGCAAGAAGGCAAGAGCTGAAAAGCTTTCTCCGTGCCCGTCGGGCGCAACTGTCGCCGGCGGATTACGGATTATCAGACTACCCGCGCCGGCGGACGCCAGGTCTGCGCCGCGATGAAGTAGCCCAATTGGCACAGATCGGCATTACAACCTACACTTTTCTGGAACAGGGTCGCGATCTCACGGTTTCATCACATGTGCTGAATAAACTAGCGACTGTCTTTCGTTTAAATGACCAGGAGAAACAAGTCATGTTTCGACTGGCAAAGCAAGAACAGCGAGCCGTTTCAGAAAACGAGAGCGACCCCGTGCCTACCTTGCTGCCCATGATGGCCAATGCCGATCTGTGTGCGATGACTGTGATTAACCACCGATTTGAAGTTCTCTCTCAAAATGATGCTGCGAAACTGATTTTCGGTTGTCGAGGCGGACAGGCGAACGCGCTTGAGCATTTGGTCAATGAGCCATCCCGGCGATCTTTTTACGAGAATTTCGATTATCACTTTCGTCATGTTGTTGCGTATGCGCGCTGGACGTATACGAAATACGCCGAAGACCCTGTGCTGGGGCAATTTATTCAACGTTTGAGAGAAAAGAGTAAACAGTTTGATGACGAATGGTCCAGGTATAAAATTCTTGATCACGCGTCCATGAATGAACCGCTTTGGATAAATCACCCCCGCTTGGGTCGTCTAGAAGGCAGCTACTTGCTGCTTTCAGTCTTCGGATACCCAGATTCTACACTTTGCGTTTTTTCTCCAATTTCCACGGCTGATAATGATAGTGTCGGCAAAATTGCACAAGCATTAGCCGAGCTGAAAGCCGCATCATGAAGGGGTGCATAGCCTAAACTGGCTTCCCAGGCTTGTTTACTTTGGCAATTCTTTGTTGCGTTCTCTTGCTTTTCTTGGTTTTTTCTAAGGAGAATTTTTCTATTCCATTAACAGTTGATGCGCTGAGTGTCAGCGCGCATGACTCGTATGCGCCAATTGGTAAGGCATGGCGGCTTTGTAATTTATTTGGGCCAACAAATCATCACACCGAGTGTGGTGGCGTTTATTGAACCGGTTTGTTGCATGCGCTGAAGCTGTAAAGCCTGAAAGGCTAAGGGGATAGGGCTTTGCGAAGAAAGTTATCGTGCGCTCACATAATGAATTTAGAATTCGCGCATCACAGAACTTTGAGATCGCACATATTAGTTCATCTGCACGAAATGGTCACGACCCCCACAGCAAAGGGTTCTAAGATGACAATATCAAAAAATACATAACATCAAAGGTCGTGCACATGGTCGTAATTTTCATAGCCGTAGTTCTCTACGCGCTTTTGACAAAGTTCATTCTCGACGAATCGTACTCTGGCGAAGTCGGCAGTGACTATCACTCCGGTGCCGGTTCGAACGGTCTGAAATAGATATCTCTCTCTAAAGCTTTTCTAGATGCTTTCTAGGTGCTTTCGGCGGCTGCTTTCAGTCTGCCTGATTGCACTGCAGCAACAAGCTTTTCGTGATCCTGCGTCATTTGCTCTCCGTAGGACAGAGAAAATTCGGCGATCGCGTCGTCGAAAGTTGCGCCTGTACCCAGATAACCGCTGATAACGGCGGCATCGCCCGAGCGCGCATGAGCGCGAGCAAGGACGCCGCCCATGGTGTGTGCCATTTCTATCAAATGTGGACCTTCCCACATTTCGGGCTCTGGTTTGACTTTGGTATCTCGTAATTGGCGAATGTAGAAATGTCTGCCGTCGTCAAATTTGGTCCAGCCGAGAAAAATATCGCTCGCCGACTGAACAATTCGTTGTCCGGCAACGACGCGCTGTCCATGATTTTCAAACTCGCTCTTGCCCGCATAGGGTTCTAAAACCGATTCGCGCGCTTCTTTTAACTGAAGAATGAGCGGCTCGTTGTCGGGGGCGAGCATCAGAGCGACAGCACACATCGTTCCGACACTGCCGATACCGACCACTTTGATTGCGAAGTCCACGAGGCGGTAGCGCTTGAAGAGCCGCTCGCGATCTTCTTGCAGAGATTTGCCGTACAAGTCGAGTGCGTGCACTACTTTTTCTTTGAAGTCTTCGTTTTCCTTGACCGGCAAGTGATAAACGATGGGCGGATTGTCTTTAATTGTGAATGCACCATCTTTTTCTTGCGTCATTTTCGGAAAGTAATAATCTTGAATTGTCCGTTTTTTTGCTTTCTTCAATAGATCCTTGTGGCGTTTTTGCAGCTTTACGTCAGTGGTGGCATCAACGAAATTCTGCCAATCAACGCGGGCGTACCATATATCGAGAATGCTCATCTTGGCGAATTCGTTCATTCTTTCGCGGTAGCCCCTGCTTGCTGCTTGGGCTGCTTCATAGGCATATTTCGGTTTGAGATTATTGTCTTGAGCGGCCAGAGCGAAACTTGCAGCTAATCTTTTGACGTCCCATTCCCAGGGAGCCGGCAATGTTTCGTCGAAGTCGTTGATGTCGAAAACGATATTGCGCTCGGGCGTGGCAAACGCTCCAAAATTCAGCAGATGGCAGTCTCCGCAGGCCTGCACTTTGATATTGGTGCGCGGCGTATTAGCCAGGTCTGCGGCCATCATTGCCGCCGCACCGCGATAGTACGTAAAGGGCGATTGCATCATGCGACCATAGCGAATTGGCTCGAGTTCCGATAAGCGACCTTTGTTGGTTGCTTCGAGTAAGTCGATTGGATCCGGTCTGTTTTTCGGCGCGTGCCAATGTGCGTGCGATGCGTGGGGAATAGCTTCCATCAGAGCCTTTCCACGATATCTGCGGTCGTCTCTGGGCGACTCAGTGTTATCGTGCAATTTCGCTTCTGCCGCTTTTGCTTTCGCCAATCTTTCTTGCTTATCCAATCGAATCAACCTCTGCATTGCGCCAACTATGGTTTCCTACCCAGAGCCAAGCTTAGTTTCTCAACTCCGGCAGCTAGATTTCTCCTCTGCCACCGGTCCCGCCTATATCGTGCCAGGTTCGGGGAAGCCTGTCACGGCTATCGATTGTTCTATTTCGGAGCGGGCTGTTGAGCATTGTTAATGACTGGTCGCAGGTCGTTATTACGCTTGTCGCTTCTCAGCCGCTGCTGCTCGATTTCTTGCTTGAGCTTTGCCACCTCATCGCGCAGCGGATTGTCTGCTGAAGCGACTGTCGACTCTTCATTGATTGCCCGAACCAGGGCTTCGGCTAGTCCCATGCGCTTTACTTGTTCGAAAACCAGCGAGTCGACTATGTCGTATTTGGCGCCTTCGTAGACCAGATAATCATCGAGAAGTTTGATTAGATTGCGCCCGTCGAATTCTTCGCCGATTTCGAGAAATGTCATACGTATTTCTTTTGGCGAGCGCATATTGCGGGTGGCGTCGATGATTACGTCTTCGACTTTCGGTCCGAGATTGGGCATGCCATCGGTGAGGACAGCAACCAGCAGCGGCCTGTCGCGAGGTCCGTCGAAATGCTCTTTGAAAACTTCGTTCAGGGGGCTGCCCATGTCGGTGCCGCCGCGAGGAGTGGTCGAGGCAAATATTTCCTCGACGCGTTCCGGTGTGCAGTGAGATTCAACGTTGTAACTAGCATTGAAGGTGACGATCTTGATGCCGCCTTTTATGTAAGGCCTCATTTTTTGCGCGAAGGTGTGAATATAGTTGGAACACCATTCCCACTTAGTTGCTGGTTCCGAGCTGAGATTGAAACCCATCGATCCAGACGTATCGATCACGACTACGACATCGTAATCACCGATTCTTTTCTCTTTTTCTTCTTCACTAACTTCGACAATTGGTGCGGTCTTGGGAACTACTGACAGGGTAGGAATTTGGCTTTTATCTTTCTTCGGCTGTTCCTTGGCTAGATCGATGGGGCTGGTGTTGACGTTCAGCGAATACCGTTTTTCCCCTCTCTCGAAAAGTAAATAGAGTTTGTTGTTGTCTATCTTACCTGAGAGTACTTTGTCATTTTCTGCTAGTCCAGCATAGTATGCCGGCGAGCCAAGACGTACATTGCCGACGAGCGCCGGCAGTTTGTCTGCATCCAGGGTGACGCCTGCCGATCCCAGTGCGTACATGACCTGGTCGACATGCCCGTAAAGTTTGACTTGCTTCTGAGTTGTTGGCTCGGCACAGGCAGGCAATCTGCTTGTACATGTGATCAGAGACAATGTGACAAGAATATCTGTCAGCGCTTTGTTGATCATGGCTTCTGGTCTTTTGCTTTGTCTTGCGCTTGGTCTTTTGTTTTGTCTTGCGTATTGGCATCCGGACTCAGTGCTGCAGCTTTGGCTTTGAGCGCGCCTGGAATGCTGCCATCATAGTTGACGAAATTCCTCAAATACGGATTTGAGTTTTGAGGCATCAACTGTATCTGAGATTTTCCCACTTTCAGTTGGCTGCTCATATTGGTCATTGTGGCGTCATAAGCGGCTGAACGCCGATGACAGTTTTCGGTGATGTCAGCTGAATCTTTCTCCACCCGCGAATTTATCACTTTGATTTTTTCTTGAGCCTCAGCGTTCAACTGATTCAAGGTTGAAGTGTATTCCGGATTCGCTATCCAGCCTCGCAATGCCCTCACTTGCGGGGGGATGTCGACCATTTGATCGGTGACGTTCTTCTTTATTTTTTTGATCTCTTCATCAGCCTGTTGACGCAGGCTATCGATCTGATTTGCGCCTTCTTCGAGGATTCTTGATTTTCTCTCCAGCAAATCTTTTGCATCGATTTCGGTGCGCGCATTACTGGCTCCGGTGGCTGGGTTGGCTGAGGCAGAAGCGTCTGATGCTGCGCTTGCCGTGGCTGCGTTTTTTTCTGCACTTGTTCTAGCGCCCGCTCTGGCACCTACTTCTGCTTGCGAAGCGGCTTCTGATTCGACGGATTGATTGAGCGCGCTGACTGCTTCTTCGCAATACAACCTCAGCGTTTTGTCTGTGCTTCGGTTGTATGCCTTGAGAAACTCCTGACTGGCTTCCTGACTGTGATTCAACTTGACCAACGCGCTGGCGAAATAATAATGGGCGGAAGCGTTGTCGGGATCGTTTTTGACTACGACCTCGCCGATTCTGGCAGCATCGGCGTAGGCACCTGATTTGTACTTTTCAATTAATGCGTTTAGCGTTGCTGGTTCGCCGGCTGAATGATGAAGCGAGTTGGTTTTGACTGGTTTTTTGCATGGCTTGCGATCGCTATTCGTCGCCTCGGCCACGCCCATCGTGAGAATAGTGGAGGCGCAGCTGACTAAAGCGATTGCCGTGGGCTTTTTCACTGCCTTACCTTGAGGACTCATGCCTGAATATTCCCACTGTTATCTGATTGTTATCTGGAGTTCCTATAAAAGGTGTGTTGGCATGAGGCAGCGCCGGAAACTTAACTCCATCCCGGCAAACGCGAGCTAGAAGACGAGTTATGAGAGGAACAGGGAGCAAATACTATGCTTGAGCAGCTACAACAGAGACCAAAAAGTGACACTCCGCCAGACCCGCACAAAAAGGCGCATCATTACTTGCTGCATGAAGTGCAAGACCACGCGCAAAAGCTATTCCACTCCAAGGCTGGCAAAGCAATCAAAGAAGGCGCCACTAACGAAGCGAAGAAGATCGTTAAAAATGAAACTGATGGTGGCAAGGGCGGAGTGGATCTGGTCAAAACTGTAGTGCAGTCAGCCAAGACCGGGCACGTTGATAAGAAGGACGTCGTTCGGGCTATCGGGGACGCCGGGAAAGTGATTTCGGCTACACCAATTGGTGTGCATAAAATGATCATCACCGATGCAGCGAAAGAGGCTGCCAAACACTTGCCCGAGTCAGTGCAGCCAATAGTGCATACGGTGGAAAAAGTGATCGATGTGAAGCAAGCGGTCAAACATGGAAATTTGAATCACTTGCTGGATAGTAGCAAAAACATTCATGAGAGTGTTCATCCGGCCACGCCGCATTCAGCTCCGCCGCATTTAAAGGTGTAAATTACTGGCATTCGACTGCAGTTAGGAATTAGCCCATTCCAATTTATAGCCAAAGCCTTTGATCGTCTTGATTGGAGAGTCCAAGCCTTCGGCGTCGATTTTCTTGCGTAATCTGAGAATGCGTTGGCGAACGGCTTCGTCGCCTGCGGCCGCATCGGAGACGAAGACGCGACTGAGCAGTTCCTCTGAGCTGAAAATTCTACCTGGGTTGCGGATGAAAAGCTCGAGGAGAGCATATTCCGCGGCGGCCAGATCTACTGGTTGGCCCTGTTTTGTGACCGTGCGCGCGTTGACATCCACTGCCAGATAACCGCATTCGAAAATTTTCTTTTGCACCAACGGTGGACGACGCATAAGCGCTCGCACACGGGCGAGGAGTTCGCGGGAGTTGAAAGGCTTGGTTAGATATTCGTCGGCGCCGGCGTCAAAAGCAAATTCTTTTTCGGAGATTTGGTCCTTAGAAGTGAGCATGAGAATCGGCGCTTTGCCACCTTCGCCCCGGTAGCGGGATAAAATCTCGACACCGGTTAGACCTGGCAGCATCCAGTCGAGAATGGCGAGGTCATAGAAGTAAAGTTTCAACCGGTCGAGACCTTCATTGCCCTCCAAGGCGTGCTCAACAACGTGCCCCTGGGTCATTAATGCCTCTTGCACCGCCTCTGCCAGCGCCAAATTGTCTTCAACTAGGAGTATTTTTGCCATCGTTTTGGTTGGTCAGTTCTCTGGGGTATATTATGGCACGGGCTCAGTCTGGCTCATCTTAGTGGCTTTTCCAAATGTCTCTCTAAAACTTGCACACAAAACGGCACTACTAATCATTGTGCCACTCTGCGTGCAGCTAATTTTTGTCGCGCTTTTGAAGGTCAATTTAGACGAAACCGAAAAGGCGAGCGAGAAGGTAGCGCGCTCTGACCAGGCGCTCAGGCGCACAAGCGATGTTTTTAATGACGCTTTCAATGCGGTTGGCAGTCTTGCTACTGGACGGGCTACGCGAGATCAGCATTCAGCGGCAGTGTTCGATCTCAATCTCCAAAAGCTCGAGAGCGACAGGAACCTTCTAGCAACAATGTTCGAAGCCGATCCCGAGTTGTCCAAACAAGTCAAAACTTTCATTTCTTTGATCGATGACACGAGAGCGCTTTTGATCCAAGCTCGCGATATGGGCCGGATGAGCGACCCGATCGCCAATCTGCGTGCACTTTCTCATCTGAATAACTTTATCAGTCGCATGAATAGTGCCGGCAAAGAGTTAATCGACAAAAGAAGTGACGAATACGAGCAATATCGATTGGAGCAAGCGGCCAGTCGCAAACGAATGACTGAGTTGATCGAAATCGGCTCTTTTTTGAATGTCATTCTAGCCATATCTATGGCCTTGCTTCTCAGTCGTATTTTCGCCAACCGTATGCAAGTACTTATGTTCAATACAAGCAATATCGCCATCGGCCGACCGCTCGAGGAGCCGCTCGCGGGTACCGATGAATTGGCCACCTTAGATAACGTGATCCATAATCTATCCAGTGAATTAGCGATATCGCAGCAAAAAGAACGGGCGACGATCGAAAATGCCGCCGACATGATCTTTACCCTGGATCAAAGATTGCGCATCCTGCAAATCAATCCCGCCGCGCGCATTCTTGGTTATACGCCAGATTTTTTGCTGGGCACCGGACTTCTAACGATTGCACACAATGACGATAAAAGCAGTATTTCTGAAAATTTCGAAAAATGCCAAAGCAGTCCTCGCGACCTGACATTTGAAGCGAGATTCAAAAACAAGCAAGGACAATACTTGTTTCTGGCTGTCACCGCCCAATGGTCTGAGCGCGAGAAGAAAATATTTTGTGTGGCTCACGATGTAACCGAGCGAAAAGAATCGGAAAAATTGAAGGCCGATGTTTTGGCGATGATCAATCATGACTTGCGCTCTTCTTTGAACTCATTGGGTATCACTCTTGAACTACTCACCGATGGCCACCTCGGTGTGTTGAGCGAAAAAGGCGTCAATATGATCGCCAAAGCTGATGGTTCGGTTAAAGTCCTGCAAAGTATGATCAATGATTTGATTGAAATCGATCGCATCGAATCTCACAGTTTCGTTCTGGATTGCAAAGTCACCTCTCTCTCCGAGGTCACGCAGCAAGCAGTCGATCTTATGTTCGGTTGGGCGGACCGCAAGAAAATTAAAATTGTAGTCGACGCTCACGATCTATATGCGCAAGTCGATGCTGCCCGCTTACGCCGAGTGATCTTGAATTTGATCAATAACGCCATAAAATTTTCGCCCAATGAAGGTACAGTCTTTATCTCCTGCCGCCAAATTGGAGACGAAACCTCTAAGAATCCAGAAATCGAAGTGCGTGTGATCGATCAGGGTCCGGGTATACCCCCGGACAAAGCTGAATTCATCTTTCAGAAGTTCAAACAATTGGATCGTGGTGGAGAAGGCGAGCAGCAAGGCTCGGGTTTGGGATTAGCTATTTGCAAAGCAATCATAGACGCGCATGGTGGCAAGGTTGGCGTCGAGGGAACTTCCTCAGGTGGCAGCTCGTTCTGGTTCAGAATACCGATGCGCCAGGCGTCTGTTCCGGTAGCGCCCATAAATGAATTGGATGCCGCTTTGTAGAAGCGGCGAAGAACGTTCGCACACCGCTTCGCGATCGCACCCTACTCCGTCACATCTGTTGAATTGACTCTAAGGCTGAGCTCGATCGCGTAAACAGTGACAGACGCTCAAAAACGCGCACGCCAAATTGATCTTGACTTCGTCACGTTCACGTAACGAAGGTGTTTTAATCTCTAATCACCAAGAGATTGGTGGAACTCCCCCACTTCAGTCGCCCGGCAACCAGTCCCAGGAGCCAGGCTTACCAAAAACATTCTGCACACCGGCAGCAAGTCGTGCTCGCCTGTTTCGTCTCTTCCTGACCAATGAGGGTTTACAAAATGGAAAAGCAAGCTAAGGTTCGTGAATTCCTCTTCAAGTTGAATTCTGCTATCGATGTCAGCGAGCCGTTGCCCTTCGAACTTCTTCATACGAACCGCTCGTCGTCTGCTTACGGCAAATCGTCTGGTTCTGACAACAATAGCGATAATAAATTCAGTGCCACTGATTTCGGTGTTGGTCTGCCACCAATGGCCAATTGCTAAATCGCTAGTCAGTGACTGCAATCTGCCACTGCATGTGGTGTGGCTCTGTTTTCACCGTCAATGCAAAGTCAAATTCCGAGTTGCCTTAGAGAACTCCCTGAATCGCTTTTAGCAGTTTAAAAAATTCCCAAGCAAAGGAGGCCATGACCAGCGGTCATGGACACAAAAACCCTGCGCCCCGATGAACGGGCAGCGGGGTTACTGTGTTTGGTGCATTTTTGTGCAATCAGCTCTTCGACAATTTAAAAAGCCTGCCTTTTCTACCAATTTTTAGGGTCACGGCGGGCTCTGGCAATTTTTCGTCACGTTCACGTAACGAGGGTCACCTAATCTTGAATCAACTCAAAGAAATCCGAGTTCTCCATCCGGCAGCCTATCAGCCGGTTCTTACTAAACAAAATTTGATGGTTCGCGCGGCGCATAAAGACGCCACCTTCGACTCTTCCAAGTTCCTACGAGGACCACGAAAATGAACAGACAGATTAGCATCAAAAGCTTAGTTAGCAAACTTTTTGGTTCAATTCGAAGACCCAAGCCATTAGCGGTAAAAGTCTCCCAGGCTGCCCAAACGGATGGCTTACACCTGGCAGAATTTGGGCAAAAGAATGTGAGCATGAGTGAGATCTACCGGCGCTGTTACAACAACGACTTTGGTGTAGGTCTTCCTCCTGCGTCTGTTAGATCGAGCGAGCTGAGCTAACAGCAATTCAAATACCGAATCTGGTCTGGTTCAAAGTTCAATCAAATAAGCGAGACAACTTTCTCTATGAAAAATGGACAAACGTCAAAGTCGTTAAGAGTGCCCGGACTGTTGGTGCTGTTCTTTCTACCCGTGTGGCTGGGAATCTCTGCCATACCTTCCGATGCGCAATCAGGCATGCTGGGTACCGCGACAAGTGTTTCAGGAGACAGTGGTTCAGCCGGTGGATCAAGTAGCGCCCACACTCCTTGCTTTACTGATGCCCGAAACAATTCTTACGAGGAGAATGTGCAAACCGGGGTTGAAGAAAAAGCGATTCAGGGGCAAAAAGAATCAGGTCAGGATCCGCCGGATAATTATCAAACGCCACAACAAGGTGGCATGGTAAGTGGCGGTAAAGACCCATCGACGACAGTTCAGAATACGCCGACAGTCGCCCAGCAAGCCAAAGACGGGCAAGCTGTCTCGCCCGACCCGGTCAAGCAACCGCTTTTCACTCAATACCCGAACTGGATGTTGAATGACTGGGGACCGCCCAAAACGACCCCATTCAGAGTGGATCCTCTGCACAATCCTGAACCGCAAGGAAACACGGGCTTCAGCCCAGCCGCACTTCAGAACAATCCAAAATTGACTGGAGCACCGGCAGGCGATCTGCCTTCCCAGGAATCTACTTTTGATGCCGCTCACCGGGCCGCCGGCAAGATGCTGAATCCGAATATTCACCAATTCGAGGCTCAACTGCAAGGTGGTACACAATCTTTAGGTCAAGCCGCTAGTGGCGCCGGTAGTGCACAATTCAGCGGCAATCTGGGCATCATGCAGACCTACCTGATCAATGTCGCTAACGAAGACGCGGGCTCTCCCACCTCCTCATCAGCAGATACAAAGACCGTATCTCAGGCGGTTTGGATGGTCCAGCAGATGTGGCACGCTGTCTTTCTGCCATTTGCTTTTCTTCTGGTTTTGCCTGGAGCCGTGATGAGTCAATGGAAAAGCGTGGTCAAGTTCGGCGTCATGAATCAAGAAACCGAGTCGCCCTTTACTGGTATTTTGCGCGGCGCGGTGGCTGTGTTTTTGATTCCAGCTACTCAAGTGATCGTCAGCTACGGCATCGATGTGGGTAATTCGTTGACTTATGAAGTCACCCAGCAAATTCAATTTGGTGCAATTCAGGCATGGGCAACGCCGATTACTAATCCCAATGCCGGCATGAGTTTGGTGCAAGTGGCCCAGAAGCAGCAATCGCAGACAGCGATGGATGCCACTATGCAAGCCAGTTATGCATCTTTTCAAATGCTTTTGAATAACGGTTTGATGATCCTCGCTTCTTACCAGGTCGTCATGGCTTGCTATATGTTTTTGATGGGGCCGATGGCGGCTGCATTTCTTGCCTATCCAGAATCGATCGGCCAGCTGTTCAGGCCTGTCTTCAGCAATTGGCTGGAGGGACTGATGAATCTGGTCCTCTGGAGATTCTGGTGGTCTGTCATTTTGCTCGTTATGTCGACTCGTTTGCAATGGCTTGGACAGATGGGAGAACCAACCAACGGTCCATGGGAAACCATGGTATTTGCCGCTTTTATGGTGATGCTCGGCTACGTACCCTTTATGGCTCTGGACTTCAAACCAGGTGATATGGTCGACCAATTAATGGAAAAGACGCAAGCGTCGAATTCTGGTGCCTCCGGTGGTGGTGCCAGTGCCGGTGCGCCTTCGGCAGGAGGTTCTGCCGGTCAAAACTTCGCCACTGCACGCCAGGGGGCAATAAGTTGAAAGCTAATCTCATGCTATCTAACACCAGAGGTTCTGCCAAAATGCGATCTAAGACAGTTTGCCTGATAGCTTCCTTATTCCTGGCTCTCGTCTGCAGTCTGCCGGGCAAAGCGGATACAGGTGGAGGCGGAGGCGC
>CAJCHQ010000501.1 GCA_903970295.1 Bryobacterales bacterium | reverse complement strand
CACCCATAAATTCAACGCCGCTTTCGGTTTGCTCATCTTTTTCTCGTTCACTGCTACGTTTGCCGTCTTTTTGCTGCAGCATCCCGATCGTAATCGAGCAATCAGCGACCAAGAATTGGATTCGGCAGACTTCAAAGGCATGCACTGACGGCCCCAAATCCCTGCAGCCATTACCCAGAGGGGAAGTCAGGGATTATTAGATTAGAAAAATGATCTTCCCTAATGCCGAGAAAACTGCGATATTAGCCATACTAGGTAGTTCTTGGAAACAAGCTGGAATTTCCAGATGAAAGACTTCCGTCTAGTTGTCGATTTGAAAAGGTCGTCTGCCACCAGATATGGTGTAGGAATCGCCTGCGCTGTTTTGCTTTGTGGAACAATCGCACAAGCCCATGAAGAGGCTGATGAAGTTGAAGCGACCACAACCAACGTCGTCGACATCAACCCCTTCCAGCAACAGCTCAATGTCACAGATGCGATCAAGCAGATGAAGACGAACTCGCTCATGTGCGGTTCGCTCAAGCCGGGAGCCACTCCCAGTAAGCACAGTCAAACCATGCCCGAGCGGGCGAACGATCGAAACTCATTTATCGGCGAAGAAACAGCCACAGCAAGAAGAACTGAAACTAAAACAGCCAGCGCCAGAACAACAACCAAGACTAAAGCCAATTTCTCCGGAGTGGCCGATTATTATGCCGATTGCTTTCATGGCAAAAGAACAGCATCAGGCCAACTGCACGATCGCACAAAGTTGACCGCGGCTCACCGCACCCTGCCGTTCGGCACCAAATTGAAAGTGGTAAACCGCAAAACCGGCAAATCATGTGTGGTCACAGTCAATGATCGGGGACCTTTCACTGAGAATCGCATCATCGACCTTTCAATGGCGGCAGCCAAAGAGCTTGGCTTGTTAACGGCCAGCTCCCGCATGGTCGATTGCTATCTGGAAGAATCGGACTAAGCAATACTGCTCGTTCACTCGAGCGAATTCACGCTATATCCAGCTATTCTTCGTAGTCTTGTATTTCAGCGAATCCAAGCGTTTTGGACTTTGCCAGTTGCTGTTGCTGGCGTTTTAGCCGCTCCAGCTTCTCTCGCTCGATTGTGCCTTGCTTGAGCGCGGCAAAAGCGACCTCGGCTTTTTTTCTGAGATCAGCTTCGAAACAATCAGTCTTGATCCGCATAAATATGATTTCCGCCGATGCAGAATTGCCGACCATGTAATAACTCATGGCAAGGTAAAGCTGGGCGACCCAATCGTCAACCGCCCCTTCGCTCAAAAACTTGATTGCTTCCTGATAATTCTTTTCCTTGTAAAGCTCGATGCCGAGCTGGGCCTTGCGATCTTCCAAGCAGCTTCCCCCACAGACCTCATACTCAAGTTAAGCATAAGTAACCAATTCAGTCGAACCACAGAGCAGCTATACATGTTCACGATCTAAAATCAGGCAATGCGAGTAATTCGGTTAGCCGCAATCATTTTGACGATTTCCTTTTTAGGTGTAGCGGCAGCCGTGGGCAGCGCCTGGCACGACTTAAACGAGCCTGTACCCAACCCGGCCGCCGGCAAAGTTATCAACATCCCAATGGGAGACACTGCAGACCAGGTGGTTGCTCTGCTTCAGCAAAACGGAATTATTAAGGTCGGCTGGCCGCTTCGCGTATATATGAAAGTTGAGGGACGGGGCAATTCGATTAAAGCTGGTGATTACACTTTTGACAGTCCGATTTCTCCGCTGGAAGCTCTCAAAAAACTGGAAAGCGGCGAACAAACCGCAAATAAATTGACAATCGTTGAAGGCTGGAATAGATGGGATATCGCCAATGCCATGCTCAAAATTCCAGCGCTGAAACTGCACTCGTCCAATCAAGTGCTACAGCTGATAAGCGATACACGTTCGATTCAAGACATCGACAAAGAAGCGCCCAGTCTCGAAGGATATATTTTCCCAGAGACGTACTTTGTAGTATCGAGCAGCAAACCCGCAGACGTAATCGGCGAGGCTGTTGCGTTGTTCAAGAAAAATTGGAAAAACGAATTGGAGCCGTTGGCCAAAGCTCAGGGTGCGACCGCACATGCAATCGTCATTGTCGCCTCAATCATCGAAACAGAAGCCAAACTGAAAGAAGAAAGGCCGATCATCGCCTCAGTGATCTACAACCGCCTGGCGCGAAAGATGCCGCTAGGAATGGATTCAACCGTTGTTTACGCGTCGAAAGTCGCCG
>CAJCHQ010000500.1 GCA_903970295.1 Bryobacterales bacterium | reverse complement strand
AGCAAATTTTTGAATCTTGCCGAAAGCACCCGCCCGGATTGGCAAAACACCTGGGCTAGCGGTCGGTTCAAATCATCGCAAATGTATAGAATGCCCTCCCGCTTGGCGTTATTGACCGTTTGCAAAACCAGGGGCAATTCGATCTCTTTCAGCGATCCGGTGAAGCCTTCCGGCTGCACGGTCTGGGCAGAGCGCAGGGATTTGGTCACACGCTCCACGTCGGCAGGAGTGATTTCTGCAAGCGTATCAGTCAAAGTCAAAACAGCGCAGTTGAATTTTTGCAGAGCAGTTTCAGGAGAATCGGCTAGAATGCCTCGGGCCAGGCTGTCTTTGGCCAGCCGCAAATTATAAAGCGGGTGAAAATGGATCGCCTTGACACCGCATTCTTTACCGGCTTTGAAAAAGCTTAGCTTGAGCGCGTTCAAATGGTCGCTGAACGGAATCAGGCTGCTGGCAATGGTTGCGGCCTTGCGATCGCCGATCAACCAGGCACTGCATATGGGGTCATTGCCGAGAGCCGTGCGATCGTAAATCGAGGCAATGCCGCCTGCGAGTGCTCCTAAACTATTTGGGTTATCTGCCATCTACAGGAAATCTACTGAGAGCTCCAGCCGCCCGGAGTCTACAGTATAGTGTGCTTCCCGGTCTTTAAATATGCTCTAGTGAAATATCGGCAGCGAATACTGCGCTGGGATCGGTATTTACAACTGTGACCACACTTTTTGTCGCCGCGACAGGCTTGACATGTGCTACCGCTTTCCTGGGGGCTGGCTGCGCGGACTTGCCCGTCGCAACTTTGTGTCGGTTATCAACTTTAGTGGGAGGCGCGGCCGTTGTCTCCGTCTCGGTCTTGACCGTAGAAGCTGGCGCAGAGGCGATTTTCGGTGTGTCTGAGTGGGTGTCTGCATGCGATTCCGAAAGCGCTTTCAGACTGACCATTTTGGCACCGCGACGCGGTGGAGTTTTCGCCTCAGGGGTCTGATTTTTGCCCGAACCCGTCTTAGTCTCGACTCTAGATGGTGCACTCATGGGCGCAGTGGTTGTGGATATATATGAAACCAATACCTGGTTAGGAATCAAATCCTTGCTGCCCGAGGAACTCATCGCGATTCTGGGTGGGGAGCTGTCCTTGGACATATACGCCTCGGTGTCGATTTTCTTCCGCGAAATGATCAAACTGAGCTTTTCCGTTCCCGGATTGGAATCAAATGTGAGCACACCATCCGAGGGTAGAATGATTTCCTCACCACGGTTAATTTGATTATTTTCTTTTCTGCTCGCAATCGGGAATAGCTGAGCCTGCTCACCGCGACTGCCGCTTTTGAGAAGAATGTAAGCAAAGCCGTCGATATTTGGTTTGACATGAAAGCGAATTTTATCGCCAGACTGGAATTGACTCTTGTTATTTGCTTCAGTAGTGACGCCATCGCGGAGTAATTCGATCCAATACTGGACGCCCGTATTCATTTGAGCTGTCGGGTGTTCCAACTGCTCGTAGAAAAGACCTTTGGCGCCATCTGCTTCGGCATTCACCGGCAGCGTTAAATTGCACATTAAAGATAATGCGGTTAGCCATCCTGCTAAAGGTCTCATTTTTCTCTCCTCACTGAACCAACCGAACTCAAAGTGATGTCCACATATTCTCATACTGGCAAATTCCAGATTTTAGGCAGTGATCTCGAAAATCCGAAATTCAACGCATTCGTTGTCCCTGAATTCGTTGTCCCTGAAGCTTTTGTCCCTGCATTGCCTGATTTCCGCCAGCTGCCTGGCTGCCTGAATAATCAGTATCATCGGTGGCTTCGATTCTTTGCAATTGGGTAACCGCCTTGCGATTGGATGCAGGCCGGCTGGCGGCTGTTTTCGACGAGGTTGATGTCGAGCGTGGCTTGCGCTCGATCGGGGTCGGCTTGGGTGGCGGCGGAGGAGGAGGCGGCGGCGGCATGAAAGCGACCTTCTCATCAGGCAAAACAATCTCCTGATAAATCGCCTGTCCGTCTTTTTGCAGATCTTGTAACTTGCCCAAAAGCTTTTTGCCGTCTGCAACCAGAGGTGCAGCAGTTGGATCACCGGCAACTAGATCCTCTTTAGACAAAATCTGAGCATCCGGTTTAACCGCGGCCAGGAGCAATCGCCCTTGCCCGTCCTTAGCTGCCTGCAACAACTCGGGTTGCAGCCCGATTGATGCCGTTTCGTGCCGTACATGCCCACCCACATCTTTCAATTCCGGTAAAAGCAAGGTCGTCTTGTCTGGCTGAAGAAAAATAGCAATCATGCTGACAGCTTCAGGCGATGAGATCTGTCCACGCAACGCCGTAGCATCAGCGATTTTTTGGGGCTCGAATTTGATCGAAAGCCTGGTTAAAGATTGTTTCTGCTCCTTGCTCGATGATGAGAAAATTGCCACTAACAAAAAGATGACGAAGACGACGCAGGCCGAGACCAAAAACATCGTCACAGTCTCCCAATAAATCGGTAAACGCCTGGTCGATTTGACCGGCTGGTCTACTTGCCCGGGATTGGCTTCAATTTTCTTAGCGGAGGATCTCGACATCTATTGTTCCGATGGGTGTCTATCATTCTACTGAAATCAGACCCTTAGCGCATCGCCAAATTGCCTGTGTCGCCAGTTTCGAGCCTCGAAAGCAATCTGAAACTGAATGAGAGTATATTCAACAGCAGCACCCTCTTTGACTGAAGCCGCTTTGCTTCAACGCAGTTGGTGAAATTTAAAGGCACTGCGAATATACTTGGAAGAACCGCCACGGCCTCCCGCCCCCGGCCAGCACAATGTCTGATCCCGCTCTCACTTTAACCACACCTTGCCAAACCTGCGATGAGCAGACCCCTACGGGTTTGTGGTTTTGTCTGCGCTGCGGTGCCGATACCCAAAGCAACCAGCCGCAGAAATCGCCAACGAGCGATTGTCTTTGTCCAAAATGCAATTCACTCGATCAATTCAGCCTTAACTTCTGCACAACTTGCGGAGCAAAAATGGACGCGGCAACGGTCGCGTCAGCCGACGAACGATCATCCCGCGGGGACCAGGTAAGCGGACCTGGGCGCGGAACAAGCGCGAGCAACGGCCAGGGGTCGAGTCAAGCACCGGGGTCGGGTAACGGACACGGGCAACAATCTGTTAGCGGGGCAGGCCAGGAATCAGGTAATGGTCAGGGGATAAGAAAAATCGGCCCAGGCAGAAGAAAAACATTTTGTTGGAAAAAACCAGATGCCCCATTAGCCAAGGTGGAAAATTTGCGACGCTTAGAAAAGGCGGAGATTTCGGACCCGAAAATAATCTCTCCCGTGACTATAGCCGTATGCCTGGTTTTAGGCGGTGCGCTAGGATTGGCTGCATGGGCTTCGATTGCCGGCGACAATCACTTCAGGCGCGATCTCGAACCTTTCCACTGGGCTGGCCATCCGCTGATTGTTTACGCGCAACCTTTGCCGTCACAGATCACCCTGGAAGAGGAGCAAAATCGCGAAGTGGCTTATGCCAAGCTGCGTCAGGATGGGCTGGTCGACCTGCCTCAGTTGCAGCCGGGCAAGTATCGAATGTACATCGAGGCACCGGGTTACAAAACTGCTTTCGGTATGATTACTCTAGAAGATGGACGACCCACTGTAGTCGGCTATCCGGAACCCCTGAAATTGGCGCCGCAGTAGAGAGGAATCGTGAAGCCGGAATCGCAACTAGCAGGCAACCACGCGGACAACAGTGCCGGGAGCTTTCAGGGCGAAACTTTGTGCACCAAATGTGGTGCACACTTTCATCCAGAAACTGCCTTTTGCGGCTTCGATGGCACTGAACTTGTGCCCTGCGATCTGAGCGATCGGGATTCGCCGTCAGCGGCGCGCAGCCCTTTATCGGCAATGGAATGTATAAAGTGCGGGCACAAATTCCCGGCTTACGCGAAATTCTGCGGCGTTGACGGATCAGCATTAAAACCCTGGTTGGACCCGGGTCCTGCCAGAGCGACCTCCGCGCAAGATGCCACTCCGCTCAACACGCAGGCAGCACCATTGGCAACGCCGGCCAACACATCACCAGGTACATCCGCTACGCAGGCAGAATCATCACAGGCAGGGTCATCACAGACAGATTCCTCGACAACCACAAAAGCACTGGGCAATTTGAAGGAAGTATCAGACTGGGTCAATCAGACCTCCGGACGAAAAACCGGCGCCGTCAATTTGACCAGGCACGAAATCAACTTCACCGAAGAACGTCCGCGCAGGCTGATTCAGGAAGACAGTGTCGAAATCGATTCGTCGCCGGCTTCGGAATTGGCCCTGGTCGGCAAGACTCTCGAAGGCAAATATCTTATTCAATCGGTGCTCGCCGAAGGTGGCATGGCGGTACTTTATCTGGCCAGACACACGACGATGGAACGCACCGTTGTCGTCAAAGTCGTTCATGGTGCGCTCAATTCGAGCAAGAATGCGCTCCAGCGTTTCGAGCGCGAGGCTAAGGTTTTGGCTCGCCTGAATCATCCGAATATCGTCGCCGTTTACGACTTTGGTTTCATCAATAAGAAGCAACCCTTCTTGATCATGGAATTCATTAAAGGCTCAAACCTGGCTGACAAAGTGGAACAGCACGGTCCTCCGACTGTTCCGGTTGCTTGCCAGATCATCATGCAAATCTGTCGAGGGCTAGAAGAAGCGCATGCGACAGGGATCATTCATCGCGATTTGAAACCTGATAACATCATTTTGCAGGAACGCTCGGATCGCCCGGACTGGGTGAAGATCGTCGACTTCGGCATCGCGCACTTGCTGGACAGCGCCGACAAACGTCTGACCCGAGCCGGTCGGATCACAGGCACACCTGAATACATGTCGCCGGAGCAATTCAAAGATAAGCCTCTCGACACTAGAGCCGACATTTACTCGCTGGGCGTCGTTATCTTCGAGATGATCACCGGCCGTCTGCCCTTCGAGGCCGAAGATCTTGGTGTGCTCATGGCCAAGCAGCTGATGGAAACAGCACCATCAGTTTCGACTCTGCGCGAAGACATTATTGAAGGATCGCCGATCGATCTGTTAATCAAGAAGTGTCTGGAAAAAGATCCCGAACTGCGATATCCAACTGCAGCTGATTTGCGCCGGGCCGCTGAAACGATAGCTCTCTCCTACAGACAGGAGGGATGATGCAAAACACCAGACGAGCGAGCTCTTGCCATTCATCCAGTTCTTACCTCTCGACCGAGACGATCCGCCTAATTATTTTCGCAAGCGCGTCAAACAGCTGTGGCCCGCGGGCAGGACAAATGCGATGAACAGAACTTACACTTCCACAGGCAGAATTTATAGGTATTTCAGCGGTAACGGCAGCTGCCACTCAAGCTATGGCTTGCGATCAGGAGCTCGTGTTGGCTCGCGTAATGCCAATGGCGGGGCTGGCATGGCTGAAATGGGACCGGCATTGTGGATTCTCCTTATGTGCTTTTTCTTTCCCATGCTGGTTTTGCTTGGCATGTGTTTGTCATATGGTTCGGTGTTTGTATTAAACAATTTGCAAACGCACGAGGCTTCACTTTTGAATTACGAGGACGCAGAGGATCCAGCGGGGGCTGTCCGCACAACAATTCCCAATGAATGGCAAAATGCCGGGCTGGGCAAATTCGTCAATTTAGTCGGACCACCTAATACCGAGATTTCTTATAAGCTCGGTCAGATCGATCAGAACAAAGTGCAGGATCATATGGTCACTGTCACCACTACATGTAGCATCAAACCCTTTGTGCCAGTGCCGATTATCCCCAATGTGCCTGGCTTGAGCGCCCCTGTCACTTTCACAATCAGCAGTGACCGTCTGCTTGAGAATCAGGACAATGCCCCCCCATAAGGTGTGCGGAAATATTTCAGCGATTCCCTCATAATTTTGGGATTGAATCTTTAGTGTAGTAGCAAGAACGTGAATCAGAGAGTGTTAGCGCGTGAGAATCAATAATCTGAAAACCAGCAAACTGAGCTCGACACTTCGATCGATACATAAACCAAAAGGCACCAGCCTGATCGAAGTGGCCGTCGGTGGTATGATCCTGATTCCACTCGCTTTGGCCATGCTCGATCTGCTAGTGTTCGTTACCACTAGCTCGATCAACGAGGCTGCAGCCACGACCGCCGCGCGCGCTGCCGCCAATGAACAGTCCGAATCATTAGCCCAAAGCGCAGCGGAAAAAGCGTTGACCGCATACCAGCCGACGACAGTGGCGACTATTCAACTAGCTAAACCTGTTGATTGGACCCAGGATCGGGTAATCGTGCAAACGATTGTGAAGGTGCGCTTGCCGGTTCCATTTCCTGGCATTACATCCGAGACGGTAGTCGCCCAGGCGACTCAACCAGTCGTGGCAGTTTCTCAATAAAGAAAGGCAAAGATCTGAAATGATGCGAACCAGAAAAAGAAAAAGGGGTTCGGCCCTGGCACTAGCAGCTGCACTTGCTTTTGCGTTCATCGTCATCTGTGTCGGATTGTTTTACATTTCGATGTATTTCGGCGGCGAACGCGAGACGAAAAATGCCACCGATTCCGGTGCCTTAAACGTCGGCAAACAAACAGCGACCTTCAGTGTGAAATTGGGTGGTGGCGACCAGCAGCAATTCACCGACGTTGCCGAAAACGGCACAACCATGCCCACGCCGCTGACCCCAGGCACTGATGTCAGTTTGAGAAACGTCAATCGGATCTGGGCAAAAGCATTTCTTTGCGCACTTAATGCCGAAGCAATGGGTACTCCCGACGCCCAACAAAATGCTAAAAACATGCAGGCAGCAGCCCAAGCAATCAGCGATTCGTTGGCTGATGCTCTCGATGATCCCAACAATTTGAAGCAATGGTACCTGGATTTCGCTCAAGCCAATTCCACAAACATGTTGGGCAAAAACAGCGTTATGGTGGCACCGGACCTTTCCAACTGGAAACAGTCCTATCTAGATGCCTCGATGGAAAGTAATGTCTATGTGACTGCGGCGCAGATACCGTCGGGCGTGACAATGCCGGTGGTGAAAGTGCCGCCGAACGATCCGTCACACTCTTATCTCGTCGGCTACAACGACTATAACGTGAACGGACTTGATTTTTGGCAGGTGCCTTTCCGCTTCGGCGAAAGACCGCATCTGGTCGCACTCACTGATTGCGAAAAAGCTCTGGCAGATCCTCCCGATTGGCAAACTCACCCGCTGCCGAATGCTTTTTCGACATTAGGCGGCACCACTCACAATCAAAACCTGGGTGAGCAAGCCTTGTCATGGGTGCAAACAAATCCGCAAAAGACTTATCCTCTGGCGATTCCCAGCGGCTTCATCAAGATCAAATTGGATACCAATCAACTTGATTGGTGCCCGAATGGCATTCCATGGTTCAACGACACTTACGGATTCACACCAGACGAAGCAGAACCTGACACGTTTCCCCTGCCTTGCGGCAGCTTGGACGCCTACGAAGTAATCGGTATGGAGTACGCAGCAGGCCCAACTTTATTCACAGGTATTTTTGCCTTACCACCGATACCTCCCATGGGTTCTGCCACATTCGATGCTCTTTACCAGCGGGTGCAGGAAATTCATCCTGGCTATACCAAGGGGGCATTGATGGGGCTATTGGAAGGCACAATCATTTCGCCCGAGGCAGAAGACCAAGAATTTGCCATCTACAACTCGACGTGGGATGTCAACGATCCCTCATGCGTTCTAATGTGCACGCCACTCTCGGTCGCTCCGCCCTGGGTAAATGGCGATCCTGACGGCGAATCAGGCGTACTCGAAACGGAGGACATGCCTGGCCCTAGCTGGGGTTTGACAGATCTGACCTGCTATGGCGAATGGATTTATCCGCTCATGACCGAAATTACAGCGAACAGAACGTGGACACCGGGCAGCGGCTATGGTGGCTGTCTGGGAGCCCTCGAAATTGCGCGCACGACTACGGTAACTTATTTCGGCGATTGCGATTGCCCTTAAAGATCAATACTCAGGCCGTTTGTTATTTCTACGATTCAGGAGATTGCGATGTTTGCGAAGCGAAGCCGTTTGAATGAGACCCTCATGGCACTGGGATTGACCTCGCTGCTGGGCAGTGCAATGGCAGCACCAACGCCTGAGCAGCAAGATAAGAAAAGCCACGCCGCTGAAATTCTTGGCGGAGACGCCAAATATGCAGCCGCGCACCAGCCGCAAATGTCGAGTCAGAGGCCGTCGGGGTTCGACGCGCCAGTCTACAGCAATAATTTGATCGACAGCAAATACATGGAAGCGGCCCCTAATCCAAGTGGAGTGAGCACCAAATCGGCGATTTTCAAAACCAAGGACGCACCACTAGTAGTGAATCAGTGGTATCAGAGCGCGCTCAAATCGACCGGCCGGGAAATCGAGGCACCGAGAACGCCATCACAACCAAATCCCTTGCAGCAAGCGGGTAACTTGTTTATGACCAGAGCGCATAAGAAC